>CANRAJ010000050.1 GCA_947628545.1 uncultured Bacilli bacterium
AACAATAGAACTAGAAAAAAGAAGAGAAAAGGAAAAAAGCGAAGAATATAAAAAAATAAGTAAAATCCGATCAGGAATAGAAGGAATGCCATCAGTACTGAGAAGAAAATATAAAATAGATAAAAGAGGTAGAAAAGGACTACCTTATCTTAGCATGGTATATTCCGCCTCAATACTAGCAATAAATATCAAAAGAACAGCAAAATATCAAAGTAAAAAGATGAAAGAAGTCCAAGAAAATAACCAAATAACGAAAATAACATCAAAAATTTCAAAAATATTAAATTTGAAATTTTTTTATGCCAAAAATTTCAATTACGTTTTTTAAACTTTGACTTTTTGGGGCTTGACCATATATATATATTTGCAAGTGTGAAGTTTTCTATTTGACCATATTTAGACAAAAATTATAGTTTAATTAAAATGACATCCGTACCGATTTTTTCGACATCACTAAATTTAAAAGAAGTTTCACTGGAACGAAAAAGCCGGCGAAAAAAATGCTTGGGTTCGGCGATTAAAGAAATAATTTTACCCTCATTATCTACCTCAACATCGACAATTCGGCCTAAATTATTACCATTATATAAACTAATTATATCTTTACTTTGCAATTCACTTAAAAGCATATTACCACCTTATTAAAATATATTCGTTTATTTAATTAATTTGCGTACATTATTGATGGCACTTTTTTCAATGCGAGAGACTTGAGCTTGGCTAATCCCCAATTTTTCGGCAATTTCCATTTGGGTTTTACCTACGATAAAGCGTTCAATCAAAATATTTTTTTCTCTTTCTTTAATTTTTTGTAGGGCTTTACGCAAGGAAATTAAACTATCATAATCTTGATTTTGTTCTTTGATATCGGCAATTTGATCGGCTAGATAAATGGTATCGCCCCCATCATTATAAATCGGTTCAAATATACTGGTGGGGCTTTTCAAAGAATCTAAGGCAAAAGCAATTTGATATTCATCAATTTCTAACGCACTAGCAATTTGACTACTCGTGGGTTCTAAACCATACCGAGCGAGATAATCATCTTTAAACTTTAAGATTTGATAGGCTTGTTCCTTAATCCCGCGACTCACCCGAATTACTGAATTATCGCGAATATATCTTTTAATCTCGCCAATAATTAAGGGCACTGCATAGGTACTTAACTTTAAATTATAACTTAAATCAAAATTATCAATGGCTTTAATTAAACCCATAACTCCTACTTGAAATAAATCATCTAAATTAATATTCGTATGATTAAAATATTTTAATAAACTTAATACTAGTTTTAAATTACCATTAACTAATTCCCCTTTCGCGGCTAAATCCCCTTGTTGATATTTTTGAAAAAGTTCAAGCATTTCTTCATTAGTTAATACTTTTAAATTATTTGTATTAATCCCGGTTATTTCCACTTTATATTTTGCCAAAAGAAAACTCCTTTCCCACCTTTATTGTGCTAGAAAAGAAGCTTTTTTATACAAAAGATATTTTCAAAAGACTTATTTATAAGCGTCTTTATATTTACCAGATTTTATATCGGCAATCCACTCTTCATTATTTACATACCAATCAATGGTTTCTTTAATGCCTTCATCAAAATTATACGTTCGTGTCCAACCAAGTTCATTTTCAACTTTCGTGGAATCAATAGCGTATCTTAAATCATGGCCTGGCCGATCCGTAACAAAACTAATTAATGATTCCGGTTTACCTAAATGTTTTAAAATAGTTTTAACCACATCTAAGTTGGATTTTTCAGAATGACCACCTAAATTGTATATTTCACCGGGCCGACCATTCCGGACAATTAAATCGACACCGACATTATGATCATGAACATGAATCCAATCGCGAACATTTTCGCCTTTGCCATAAACGGGAATTGGTTCATCATTTAAAGCTTTAGAAATAACTACAGGGATAAGTTTTTCTGGAAATTGATAAGGACCATAGTTATTAGAACACCGAGAAATCGTGACTGGCAAACCAAAGGTCCGGGCATAAGCTAAAACTTGTAAATCAGCTCCGGCCTTGGAAGCAGAATATGGACTTGAGGTATGAATTGGCGTTTCTTCTTTAAATTTTAAATCTGGTCGATCAAGAGGTAAATCCCCATATACCTCATCCGTTGAAACTTGATGATATCTTTTAACATTATATTTTTTAGAAGCATTAAGTAAAGTCATTGTTCCTAAAATATTTGTATCGGCAAAAAGATTAGGATTTTTAATAGAATTATCGACATGAGATTCTGCCGCAAAGTTAATGACGATATCAAATTGTTCCGTGTTAAATAATTTATCAACAAAATCATTATCGCGAATATCCCCTTTGACAAATTTATAATTTGGTTTAGTTTCCAAACTTTTAATATTATTATAATTGCCGGCATAAGTTAAAGCATCTAAGCAAACAAAATAATCATCCGGATATTTATTGACAACATAATGTAAATAATTTGCCCCAATAAAACCAGCCCCACCTGTAACTAAAAATTTCATATTCTTACTCCTTATCTAATAATGATAAAATATATTTACCATAATCCGTTTGTTTTAATTCCGTACCAATGTTGCGTAATTGTTCATCGTTGATAAAGCCTTGGCGCCAAGCAATTTCTTCAATACAAGCAATATATAAACCTTGGCGATCTTGGACTGTTTCGACAAACATGCCAGCGCGTAACATATTTGAAGCTGTACCCGTGTCCAACCAAGCAATACCGCGAAATAACTTTTGAACTTTCAATTGTTTTCTTTTTAAATATTCATTATTAACCGCGGTTATTTCTAATTCCCCGCGCGGTGATGGTTTAATATTTTTAGCGATTTCAATAACGCTATTATCGTAAAAATAAAGCCCTGGTACTGCATATTTTGATTTCGGTTTTTCCGGTTTTTCTTCGAGCGATAAAACATTGCCAGCCTCATCAAATTCGACCACCCCAAATTCGGTCGGATTAGCAACTGGATAACCAAAGATTGTCGCATGTTCATTACTATTTTTAGCACCTTGCAATAATTCTAATAATCGAGCCCCCCAGAAAATATTATCGCCTAAGATTAAGCAAACATCATCATCGCCAATAAAATCTTCGCCTAAAATAAAGGCTTCGGCTAAACCTTTGGGTTGATCTTGTACTTTATAAGTAAAATTAATTCCTAATTTTTCCCCATTACCTAATAATTTAATATATTGTTCAATATCATCTGGCGTTGAAATTATTAAGATATCTTTTATACCCGCGAGTAATAAAGTTGAGATGGGATAATAAATTAATGGCTTATCATAGATTGGTAACAACTGTTTAGAAACCGCTATCGTGGTGGGGTACAATCTTGTTCCTTTTCCCCCGGCTAAAATAATTCCTTTCATAATACCTCCAATTTCCTTGTAAGCTTATCATAGCATAAAATTACGCCCCTAGCAACCAACATTCTTTCCTTTTTAAATTTAAAAAAGTTTTAGCAAACTATTATTTTCTAAAACTCTATTTAATTTTATCCTTAATTTCAGCAAATTTCGCCAAAGCATGTTCAATACAAATATCCATATTATAATATTTGTATTCGGCTAAACGACCGCATAAAACAATATTGCCATACTTATTAGCTTCTTCCAAATATTGGCTATAAACTTTTAAGTTATCTTCCGTTATAATTGGATAATATGGAATATTACCAATTTCGGCAGTAGCATCATAGGGTAAAGGATATTCCGTGGCAATCATGGAAATTGGTTGGTCTTGATCTAAACCATAGGTAATCTTTTTATATTCGGTGCTTCTTGTATACCCCTCCGCTTGCGGATAAGAAATTATTTCACATGGTAAAATACTTTTCTTATTTTCGTATTGATAACGAATATCTAAAGACCGATATGGTAACGAACCATATTTTTTGGCAAATAACTCATCAATAGCTCCTGTAAAGACCAATAATTCAACATCTTCGCCATCATATTTAATCTTTTTATTTTCGCTATCAAAAGCAATATGTTCTAAAGCATCCGTATTAAGTTCAACGGTAATATTAGGATGATCAAGCATATTTTGAAATAAGGCGGTAAACCCTTTTTTGGGTAAATATTGAAAATCCTTATTTAAATATCTTTCATCATAACTCATCGCCATCGGTACGCGATCTAAAACCGATTTATCAATCTCTTCAGGTTTTAAGCCCCATTGTTTAGCTGTATAGGTCCGATAAGCCTTATCAAAAAGTAAATTACCATATTCTTTAATATCGGCATCTTCGTGATTAACTAATTCTAAAATTGGCACCCGATCTCGTCCGACAAAAGCGGCACGCATCTTAGCCAGTAAGGCCTCACTTTTTTTGGGGCCCACTAACTGTTGTAATGTTTTAAAATTAAAGGGAAGTCTTACATAGTTATCATCAATATAACTTAATAATTTGGGATTATGGGGAAAAAGTTCGGCATATTGTTCCAAAAACTCAATAACAAAATATTTATTGGTATTTAAAAAATGAGGACCATATTTTTGAATTAAGATACCATTTTCGTCATACTCATCATACATATTACCCCCAATATGGCTTCTTTTTTCAATAACTCGGACTTTTCGATTACATTCTTCGGCAATTTTACGAGCTAAAATACTGCCGGAAAAACCCGAACCAACAACAATTATTTCATTCATTTAAAAGACCTTCTTCCTCTAACCAATCATGAATTTTTAAAATTCCCGTGGCAAAATCACATTGACATTCAAATCCCGTATCCCGATATAAAGCATCTAAATCGATTTTCGTATAATCCGTACCCTTAGTTTCTTTAAAGGTGCCAAAATTAAGTTGCGATTGCGAATTTAAAATTCGTTTAATTTCTTTTATCTTTTCTCCAAAACTTGTTATTTGACGATGACCAAGATAATAAGTTTTTAAATTATGCCCCTTTTCCCCAACGGCAACTAAACCATTTATTGTATCATCGATATAAACCCAATCGACTAAATCATTTTCTTCAATCAAGTTTAAATCTTCGTTTAGGGAAATTCTTTTAATAAACTTACATACCGTTTTTAAATCATGCGGACCATAAGTATTAGCTAGTAAAACTAAATTATATTCCCGATGTTCGTCGTTGGCAATCCGGCGCCAAATATCACTGGCAAGTTGTTTAGTCATCCCATAAATACTCCCTTTGATATCAGTTAAATTATGGTTGGCATCAAAGCAATATTTTTCTTGACTAATACTGCCACAAAAAACAATTTTCTTCACTCCAGCTTTGATTGCAAAATCCAAGGTTTCACAAGTCATTTTTAAATTACTTAATTCCGTATTCCATGCTAAAGTGAAATCTGGCGTATTCGCTAAATCCATATTCCAAGCAAAATGATAAAAAATATCTGTATCCCGTAGGATATTAGCATCCATTTTATCTAAATACATAAAAGTAAAATGGGGATTAGTTATTCCTTTAGTTCGTTCATTTTCTCTTCGACCTAGACCAATTACCTCATAACCTTGATCTAAAAACTTTTGACAAAGGGTGGAACCGATAAAACCTGTTACCCCACTTATTGCTATTTTCTTCATTAGATCAATTCCTTAAAAATTAACATCGCTATCTTTAAGCTTCGGCGCATTTTTATCTTTTTCGGAAACAATTGGGGTAATATCACCTAAATCTAGAGCAATATCGGGATCATCCCAAGCAATAGCCCGATCATATTCCGGATAGTATAATTCATCAACTTTATATTGGACCTCGGTATCATCAACTAAAGACATACATAAATGTCCAAAACCTTTCGGAATAAAGATTTGTTCCTTCTTTTCGTTATCTAAAATAACAGAAACATATTTTTTATAAGTTGGGGAATCTTTTCGTAAATCAACGGCAATATCCAAAATTTTTCCTTTTGTACACCGCAATAATTTAGCTTGGGCTTTAGGATAATTTTGAAAATGAATACCCCTAATCGTATTTTTCTTTAAAGAAAGTAAATGATTATCTTGCACAAAAGTAGTATCAAAACCTAATTCTGCCATCGTTCTTTGAGAATAGGATTCCATATAGTAACCCCGATAATCTTCAAAAACTTTGGGAGTTAAAACATAAACTCCTGGTATTTCTAATTCTCTTATTTCCATTTTTATTTTTCTCCTTCTTTTATTATTTTAGCAACAAGTTCAGCTTGCTGCAATATTTCTGTATAATTTTGCTTCCGGATCTTTTCATCTTTGATACATTCATAAAACTTCATAATCGATTTTTGAAAAGTATCATCACTTGGTAAGGTAATTTCTTTTTTTTCATTACCCAAAATTATTTCCGCGGGTGGTTCATAATCAACGGGAGCCGTTAAAATCCGATTGGTTTTAAAACAACCTTTACTCCCCCAGATTTCTAATTCACATTTATAACTATTATCCATACCAAAGGATAATTGGGCCGTTAAACCAGTCTCATTAACCATTGTAGCACTACCGAATAAATCAACATCATAGTCGGCAGAATAATTTAGTTTGGCTGTCGTTATTTGCGCCCCTGGTCCTAAAAGCATACTTGCGAGTTTCACTGTATAGCCACCACAATCGAGTAAAGACCCGCCCCCTAATTGTTTATCATAACGGAAATCCCCTTCGGCCCGACGAGGAAAACCAAAAGCAATCCGATATAAGCGAATATTGCCTAAATCACCCCGATCTATGATTTTCTTTATGGTCGTCAGTTGATTGTGAAAAGCAAACATATAATTTTCGTGTACCGCTAAAGATTTTTCTTGCGCTAGTTCAATTAACTTTTGAGCATCTGTATAATTCGTAGTAAAAGGTTTTTCTAAAAATAAATGTTTACCTCGAGCCAAAACCTTTTGGCCCCATTCGTAATGTAAAGCCGGAGGAAGCGGAACATAAACCGCATCAATCTCTTCATCATTTAATAAAGCCTCATAGCCATCATAAATTTTACCTCCAAATTGGTCTTGAAATGCTTTGGCTTTTGCATTATTAATATCGCGAGTAGCTACCCCAACATAAGTTAAATCGGGACATTTTTGCAAGGCAGGTAAAAATCTTCTTAAAGCAATTTCACTAGTGCCAATAATGCCAATTTTCATTTTCCCACCTCCAATAAAGATAATAAATTCCGTAATTGAATATTTAAAATATTATTAATTTGACCTAATTCATTAAGGGTACGATAATCTAACCAAACATAATCTTCTGGAATATCCGGTAGTTCTTCTTTCTTAACTTGCATTAAAAGGTTACGATTTTGTTCGTGATAGAACCGACCACCTTCTTCCGAAAGTAAATGATCAAAAATAATCTTTTCTTTTTGCTTAAGTTGCGTAAAGAAAAAGTCGGTTATGGCATCAGTTTCTTCATTATTAATAATAGCTTCTTGTTGAATAGTTGGGCCTAATTCTAAAGTATCAAAACTGCCAATTTCTTTTTTTAATTTAACTAAGAACTTTAATTTACCATTATCTTCACTCATAATAAGGCCAAAGGTTGCAATGCCATTAGCCTCAAGTAAGGGTTGAGTCCATCTTTTGACCTCTCTACCTTCAATCGCAATATCACAATAAATTATTTTAAAAGGATAAGGACTACGACACACTAATTCCGCATTTTGATTATCCCAATTTTTTAATGCCGCGATGGGTACTAAAGTCGGAAAATCTTCTTGAAACATTTTTATATTATTAATCTTTTGATAAAGTTCGGGTAATAAATAATGATCATTTTCATCAAAAAGAGAATCAAATAAAGCATCGTTATGAAAGGCTTGTTTTAAAAGTTCTTTTTCGCCGGCCGTTAATTTTAATTTCGCAAAAGGAATACAAGATAAAACGGTCCGGGTATCCATATTAACTAAATTATCATGCCGCATTAATTCTTTAATTTGCCCTAGCGTCATCCATTTAAAGTTCGGTAATAGTTCTATTTCCTCTTGTACGCGAATAATAATATTGCGATTTCTTTTTTGATAAAAGCGGGAAGATTGTTCAGATTCAATTTGGTCAACCACTATTTCATAATCCGCGGCATGCAAAAAATAATCTAAATAAGGCGGTTTTTTACCACCATGTTTTTGAGTAAAATTACTTTTAGTTGCTTGAATGGTTGGCGAAATTTGCACACAATTAATATTCCCCGGTTCAATTTTAGCTTGCATTAAAAAATGCATGACGCCCCCGATTTCTTGACAAATAATTCCCAAATAACCTATTTCTTTTTGCAAAATAATGGGTTGTTCAACATCACCATAGACACAGCCTGTGATAGCAAAAAAGCTCCGGGTTTCGTTGCGAATACAACCTTCAGTTTCATCATAAAACCAAGGTTGACACTTATCTAAAGTGATTTTTTTAATATCCACAGCCGTATTTTGATTGCGTTCTAAAATCCACGCTAAAATATCCTTGGTTTTAGTGACGTTACTATCTTTTAAACACCAGCTTTGGGCAATCGCCCATAAAGTTTCTTTCATTTCTCTACCTCAATTTCCCTAAATCCATTATAACAAGAAAAAAATACTTTGCCAAGCAAACCTTATTAAAGTCAGCTCTAAGGAGTGAAAATTTTTCGCAATCAATCAATTTGATATAATAAAGCAAAGGTGGTTGATTAAATTGAT
>CANRAJ010000051.1 GCA_947628545.1 uncultured Bacilli bacterium
ATGTTTATGCTGGCGTTATGCCCCAAGAAAAAACCAAAATTATTAGTGATTTATGTGCTAAAGGCCAAAAAGTTATCATGGTGGGTGATGGCATCAATGATGCTCCAAGTTTAGCCCGGGCTACTATTGGGGTAAGCATTAATAATGCTACCGATATCGCGGCCGATTCTGCCGATGTTATTCTTTTAAATGACGATTTAAGAAAACTTAGCGATTTAATTATAATTAGTACGAAAACCATTCGCAACATTAAACAAAATTTGTTTTGGGCCTTCTTCTATAATATTTTAATGGTACCAATTGCAATGGGAATTTTTAAACCTTGGGGCTTGCAAATAAGTCCGATGTTTGCGGCTCTCGCCATGATGTTTAGTAGTTTTACCGTTATCTTTAATGTTTTACGATTAAAAAAGGAGATAGAAAATGAAAAAAATAATTAAAATTGAAGGCATGCACTGCCAAAATTGCGCTGATCGAATTACCAAAGTTTTAACTAACCACGATGTTAAGGTAATTAAAATGGCTTTAACCGAAAAAGAAGCCCTTGTAGATACTACGAAAAGTGATAGCGAATTAAAAAAAATTATCACGGATTTAGGTTATGAAGTAGCCGCTATTGAGGAGCAAAATTAATGGCGGATTTTACCGATTTTACAAAACTCGATATTAGAGTAGGCACAATTATTGAAGCAAGTACTTTTCCCGAAGCCAAAAAGCCGGCATATCAATTAACAATTGATTTTGGTGCATCAATTGGGATTAAAAAATCGTCTGCCCAAATAACAGAATTATATACACCCGAGTCATTAAAAGGAAAACAAATTTTGGCAATCGTAAATTTCCCACCCCGCCAAATTGCTAATTTTGTCTCCGAGGTTTTAGTACTCGGTACTTATAGCCAAGAGGGTGTTGTTTTAATTAAGCCCGATCAAAAAGTGGCCGATGGCGATAAATTAGGTTAATGGAGAAAAAATAATGAAAAAAATTATCAGTTTTATTTTAATAATATTTTTATTGACGGGTTGTGCATCCCATAAAAATCCTTTGGTGACCATGGAAATTGCTGATTATGGCACAGTGGAAATTGAATTATATCCCGATATTGCGCCTAATACGGTCGCCAATTTTGTTTCTTTAGCAACCAATGGCTTTTATGATAATCTTACCTTTCATCGCTTAGTACCTGGTTTTATCTTACAAGGCGGCGATCCTTTAGGTAATGGTACGGGTGGTCCTGGTTATCAAATTAAAGGCGAATTTAGTCAAAATGGTTTTAATAATAACCTAAGTCATACCACTGGCATTATTTCGATGGCTCGTGAAGGTAATAATTACGATTCCGCGGGCAGTCAATTTTTCTTTGTTTTAGATGATAGTGCCCAAACCAGCTTAGATGGTATGTATGCCGCTTTTGGCAAAGTTACTAAGGGTATGGATGTCTTAAAAAAAATTGAAAAAACAGCCGAAGTAGCCGATACCGAAACCTGGGCTTTAAAGGAAAACATTACTATTAAAAAAGTAACTGTTAAGACCTTTGATCGTAAATATAAAGTACAAAAAATCACTTCTTAAAAAATGAAGTGATTTTTTAAACTAATTTATGCATTTCATATATCTTTTGCGATAGATCAGTAACGATTTTAAAATCACGGTTGGCTTCCATGGTAAGAATAACAACGATATAGGGCTTACTATCTAGTACAATACCAACATCATGATAATAGCCCCCGTAATAACCATATTTATGCATAATTGTCGGGGCATTAGGAAATAACAAATAATTGTAATAATCATTAATAAAGTAATTTTTTAATTCTGTTCTTTTATTGGCATCAATATTACTATTATTCACAAAATTATATAAGTACTTCATATAGATTAATTGATCATCAACACAGGTGTTACCATAATAATCACTACTACCTCGGGTTAAAGTATATTTAGCCCCCATTTTTGTTCCATAATTTTTTAGATTCGCAAAACCAATTGTTTGAACTAATTTAGCATGGGTTTGATTATTACTTACTTCAATCGTTGGTTTAACTAAGGCCTTAAGTTCATCCGTTAAAGTCATATTTTCATAAACATATAAAGCATCTAAAGTTTTAACTAAACTAGCCCCATAATATACTTGATTTGCATTATATTTATAAGTATAACCACTATTAATATTATAATAACCAATGCTGACTTTATAATTATTTTCCTTAATATATCTTTCTAAACTAACTTGATAGGTGGCTAGACTGTCAGTATCAAAACTATAAACGATAACTTTTCTTTGAACAGTAGCCGTATTACCCATTAAATCCGTTACGCTATAAGTTAAAGTATATGTTCCGTTTTCATTCGGATTAACCGTACCACTCACGGTAACTTTACTAGCCAAATCTCCGGAACAATTATCTTGTGCCGTATAACCCGGCTCCTTATATGAGGTACCCTTACTTAAATAAATGGTACTTGCTCCCTTTAATTTAAGCACCGGTTTTTCTTCATCTGTATAGTTTATCGTTCGTGTAACCTCACTTTGATTATGCGAAGAATCACTAACCCGATAATAAATTATATTACCCTCTTGACTAACTTTAACTTGATCGGTAATATCGCCATCATAATTATCATAGGCCTTGAAGCCTGGTTCCACATAACCTTTACCTGTGCAAGCCTTAATTTCTGTTGCTCCACTTAATTCAATTTGAGGTGCTTCACTTTCTTTAACTTCCACTAGCCGTTTTAAAGTATATTGTTTATTTTGATTATTTAACTCATAAATGATAGTAAAAGTTCCTATTTTTCCTGGTTCAATATTATTTCTCACTTTAATAGCGGAATTAAGATCTTGACAAGAAAATAAATTACATCTTTGAGCAATATAACCAGGCTCATGATAAGAATCCGCTAAATCTAAAATAAAAGAACTATCTCCTTTTAACCTAAAATCAATGCGAAAGGCAAAAAAAGCCCATAAAAGAAAAGACAATGATATTAAACTTATAATAATATTATTAAAAAGCCAAAAATGTGGTATTTTCTTTTTCATATTAAACTCCTTAAGACAATTTTTTATCTAAATTTTTAATAAATTTTTCTGCTTCTAATAAGGCCTCATTGTAAAGGGGAATAAATTCATTTAAACTAACATTTAATTCTTCTTTTGTAAAATGATATGCCAAGTAGCCTAACGTTTGCTTATTTATAAGTCGATAGAAAAATCTTTTAATTCCTAATTTATCAAAGCGATATAACCATAAAAAGGGGTAAACATAATTAATTCGGTGAATCATTCTTTTAGTAATATGCGGCTTATGAAAGTAATTATTAAATATTCGTTCAAATTCTTGTTTGAATTCCTTAGTCAATTTCAAATGATGAGGAATCTCTTTTTTGATTTGGCTTAAATCATTTACTTTTACATCAATTACGCTTTCTAAAAAGCCATGATCATCGCTATCGTAGGCTGTTACGTTATTAATATACGGATGTACTTTATGATCTAATATTTCATGGGCGACATAACCATATAAAAAACTTTTCAATTCCTTATTTTCAGTTTTACAACCTTTGGCAAAAACCTTAATATTAATTTTTTGGATTTCTTTGGTATAACCAAAATATTTTTTTCGCCATGGATATTCCCAAAAATGTAAAAAATAATTTAAATCATGTCCTTGATTACCCATGATAAAAAAATCTTTATTTAAAGATTCCATTTGTAAGCGCTTATATAAATCATTCGCAAATTTAAAATGCGTTAAGGTTCCTGCCATAAAAAATCACAAGATTATTTTAAACATTATTTCTAATTCTGTCAAATTATAGTATAATTATAATGGTGAGACAAGATGAATTTAGTAAAGTATATAATTTTAGGTATTATTCAAGGTTTAACCGAACCTTTACCTATCTCAAGTAGTGGTCATATTTTTTTATTTAAAACCATTTTTAATACCAATTTATTTAATTCCCTTAATTTTGAAATAGTATCTAACTTTGGTTCTTTTATTGCCATTTTAATTATCTTTTGGCATGATATAGTTGATTTAGTAAAAGCCTTTTTTACTTATTTATTTCAAAAAGATAAACGGAAAAGTGAATTGGTCAAATTTAAATATTGTTTATATATATTAGTTAGTACCATTCCCGTGGGGATAACGGGTTTAATATTTAAAAGTAAATTAGAAAACTTATATTCCGTGAAAGGTTTAGGTTTTGCTTTTTTAATTACCGCTTTAATGTTATTTGTTGTTCGTAACATTAAAGGAGAAAAAGGCGATGGAGATATTACTTTAAAAGATGCCTTGCTAATTGGTTTATTTCAAGCGGTTACTATAATCCCCGGCATTTCCCGTTCCGGAACTGTTTTAGTTGCCTGCTTACTTTGTAAATTAAAACGGGAAACGGCCTTAAAATATACCTTTATTTTATATTTTCCTGTGAGTGTAGCGACCATGGCTTTGGGGGTTAAGGATTTAATAGCGACGCCTAATATTGGCGATATGTTTTTACCTTATACTTTAGGCATGATTAGTGCTGGTATCGTTACTTATTTTGCTTATCTATGGTTAAGTAATTTAGTTAAAAAAGGCAAACTTTGGAAATTCTCGATTTATTGTATTTGCTTAGCATTATTTATCTTTATCTATTTTAGATAACAAAAAAATATCTAATATTTTTTTGTTACTTTAAAAATTAAATATTTTTCTTAGCTTAATGGGTGGAAAAATAAATAATTAATACTAATATAGTCCAAATTATAATAAAGGGTACTACTAATAATAAAACCCCTTTAATTAAATTTTTATTTCCGTCATCTTTGACTTTTTCTTTTTCAATAGATATCAAATTTATATTATTATTTTGTAACTCACTAAATAAATTATCTTGCAATTCTTTATAAAATACTTTACCAAAATAAGAAGTATTAATGGGAATATGAATATAGGCCTTTAAATTTGTTAAGGTATTTCGGGTAAATGCTTTAATAATAAGTTCATCATCGGCAATCTCTATTTTTAAGCATTTTTCAAAATTACCAAAAGATTCGCCAATAAAAAATTGTTCTTTGGTACTATATTCATAGTCTTCCGATTTAATAAAATCGGTTACAATTTTGTTTGCTAAGTCCTTATCATTTATTTTAAATTTAAAAACTGAAATTTTACTCATTCTTTCACCTTAATTTAATTATAACATATGGATTTAACATAGAAAATCTAAAAACTATACCATAATAATAAACCTTGTTTATTATGCGGATTTACAGTTTGAGCATAATCACTGGTAACTTCTTCGGCGGTTAAAGGTCTAGTAAAAATTAACGCATCTGTAAAGATTGCATAAGTATAATTAAATACGGCTGTGCCTTCAGCATTTGAAGGAGAAGCACCTAAAATAAAAGGAAATGGGCTTATATTTATATCCCCCGTTAAATTATTTTCTTTTTTTAATTCACCATTTATATATATTTTTTGCATTTGGCCATCGTATGTTTCCACTAAAGTATACCATTCATTTAAATGAGCGATAGAATTGTCATCCCCACTTATCCATTTATTTTGGAAAGGCTCACCAATAGTTATCTCACTACCAAATGCTTGGCGAGGATTAGAGATTGCAAACCCTACCCCTCTTCCACCGGAATTATTTCTAAATGGGTAGGGATTATATTCGGTAGGAATACTATCAATAAGCTTAAATCTGGCCACAATCGTTATTTGAGCTTTAAAATCATAACCGGCTAAACCACAATTAACGTACCCTTTTTGTTTTTCATTACTTGTTGTTATCCCTTCTTCATCCCAACTAACGATATTATAAGTTTTACCATTATTACCATTGCCACTTAAATCAGGTACAAAAGCATTAGTATCAAAATATATATAGCACTTATCACTACCTTGGGCAGCAATCTCGACATTTTCCAAATTGCTATCCCACTTTATTTTGCTACCATTTTCACATTTACTATACGCTTCATTAAAGCGATACTTTTTGGCATCTGGCCAAACTAAATCATCGCGTTGTTCATAATCTCCCTTTTCATTTTGGATCATTAAACTAATTAGATTATTATCTTTTTTTTCGTAATAATTGTTTTTTATAATTGTTCTCGGATTAAGAAGAAGATATATAATGACAAGCAAAGAAATTATTAATAAAATTAATAATATAAAATCTAAAGAAGAAAAATTAATGCGTTTCTTTTCAGCCATTTCCTACCTCCCCATTTTGTTATTTCCTATCTTACTTTTATATTATACATCTAAATAGATGTAATATCTAGATATAAAAAAATTATCCATTGCTAGTTTTCCCTTTTATTATATATATATATATATATTTGCAAGTCTTTTCATAAATAATAATTATCCACCAGCATAGCTGGTGGTTTTTCATTTGCGCCTAAAACGGAAATTTATCAGTTTTAAATCAAGAAAACTTTGCAAACCATTATAAAATGGTTATTTTTTTGTCAAATTTTAATTTTTAATATTGCATACGTTGTCGTACTTTGATATAATTATTTTGTAAGGTAGTGATTTTATGCATATTAAAAAAACTAAATCTAAAAATTTTGAACATTACTCCATTATCTATGATGTTAAAATAAATGGAAAAAGAACTTCAAAAGTTTATGAAAACATCGGTAATTATGATAAGTTAAAAATCCGGGCTGGTAATGAAGACCCAATTGTTTGGTTAAATAACTACGTTAATAATTTAAACAAAAAAATTAAAGAAGAAAGTCTACCTTCTATCTTAAAAAAATATCCTAACAAAAAAATAGATAAAGATGTTAAACAATCATTTAATGCAGGATATTTATTCTTACAAAAAATATATTATTCTTTAGGCATTAATAATATTTGTAACGATATTAAAAATAAATATCAATTCCATTATGATTTAAATAATATTTTATCTAATCTTATCTATTCAAGAATTATTTATCCATCTAGTAAATTAAAAACTTTAGAAGTTTCTAAAAATTTTTTAGAACAACCTAACTTCACTTATAATGATATTTTAAGAAGTTTAGAAGTTTTAGCTAAAGAAAGTGATTTTATTCAATCTGAACTTTATAAAAACTCTTTAAAATATTCAAAAAGAAACGATAAGGTCTTATTCTATGATTGTACTAACTATTATTTTGAAATTGAAGACGAAGATGATTTTAGAAAATATGGCAAAAGTAAAGAACATAGACCTAACCCAATTATTGGTATGGGATTATTTCTTGATGGTGATGGTATTCCTCTTACTTTTGATACTTTCGAAGGAAATAAAAATGAACAAGGTACTTTAAAGCCTTTGGAAGAAAAAATAATAAAAGATTTTAATAATCCTATGTTTGTTGTTTGTACTGATGCTGGTTTATCTAGTGTTGCGAATCGAAAGTTTAATAACAAAAACAATCGCAGATTTGTTACTACTCAATCTTTAAAAAAATTAAAGCAATTTTTAAAAGATTGGTCATTAGATTTATCAAAAGATTGGCATTTGTCTGGTTATGACAAAACGTTTGATATTTCTAAATTAAGAAATGATGAAGAGTTAATTAATCAATACTATGACAAAATATTCTATAAAGAAAGATGGATAAAAGAAGATGGTATTGAACAAAGATTAATTATTACCTTCTCACCTAAATTTCAAGAATATCAAAAACATGTTAGAGAAAGACAAATTCAAAGAGCACTAAGCATTATCGAAAAAAATCCTAAAAGAATTAAAAGCAATAATGAAAATGATCCAAAGAGATTTATTGAAGTTATCCCAACTACCAAAAATGGCGAAGTAGCTGAACAAAATAACTACATCTTAAATCAAGAAAAAATTAATGATGAAGCTTTATACGATGGTTTATATGCAGTATGTACAAATTTAGAAGACGACGTAGAAGAAATAATCAAAATAAACAAACGAAGATGGGAAATTGAAGAATCATTTAGAATTATGAAAAGTGAATTTAAAGCTAGACCCGTTTACCTATCTAGAGAAGACAGAATCAAAGCTCATTTTCTTACTTGTTTCTTATCTTTAGTTATATTTAGATACCTAGAAAAGAAACTTGACGAAAAATATACTGTTTCCCAAATTATTAATACTTTAAAAAATTATGAATTAAAAAATGAACAAATCGGTTATTCACCAATTTATACAAGAACTGATATGACTGATTTATTACATGAAACTTTTGGATTTTGTACTGATTATGAAATTATTGATAATAAAAATATGAAAAAAATTTGTAAACAAACAAAAAATTAAATAACGTACGCACTTTTTTGAACTTTTAAAAATCTCTCAAATCCTTATAAACAAAGGGTTTGGGAGATTTTGTTCTTTCAAAACTGATAAATTTGGGATTATACATCTAAATAGATGTAATATCTAGATATAAAAAAATTATCCATTGCTAGTTTTCCCTTTTATTATATATATATATATATATTTGCAAGTCTTTTCATAAATAATAATTATCCACCAGCATAGCTGGTGGTTTTTCATTTGCGCCTAAAAGGCTTTACTATTGGCCTCCACTTAAGTGG
>CANRAJ010000052.1 GCA_947628545.1 uncultured Bacilli bacterium
TGTGATTATTTTAACAAGTTAAAATAATCTATCGTTGGTTTGTCGTGACTCTGTCACTTTTGTTTGACAAACCTACAAAAACAAATAGTTATAAATTATTAACTATTTGTTCAATTTCGGCTTGCGAATGAAGGCCAATTAATTTTTGCTTTTCGCTTCCGTCTTTAAAAAAGATCATGGTTGGGATACTCATTATGCCATATTTTTTGGCTAAATCAGGAAATTCATCAACATTAACTTTCAAAACATTTATTGTTAACTTTTCTAAAATTGGCGCCAACATTTTACAAGGTCCACACCAATCAGCATAAAAATCAACTAAGTATAAACCATCTTTTATAATAGTATTTAAATCTTGATCTTTTTCTAAATGTTTAACCATTTAAACCACCCTTTCTTTTATTAGGAAAATGTGACATTTTCCAAATCCAGATTTTTATCTTTAATAATTTTTAAGGCCTCATCTTTATCAATAATATTATAATGAACTAAAGTTGAAAATACTTGAACATTTAATTCTTTCCGATTATCATTATCTTTAAATTCATTTAATAATTTATTAACATCTTCCATGGCTAATGTCGTTTTAGCCATTATTTGGCCCATTAAAGGCATTCTTTCTAGTAATACAACGCCACTGGTACTTTCTTTAACATAATTAGTAGTTAAATTAACTTGGAACATACAATAAACGATTAAAAAGGCAAAAGCTAAGCCCTCAATAGCGCCCACAATAAGGCCTAAAATTTTTGAAGGAATAGCCAAGACAATTGTCAATTTTAAAAGTTTTTCTACTAAACCAGAAATACTAATAATAATATTTAAAACACAATATAAGACTACATAAATTACCACAAAAGACACTAATTCATATAGGATAACATTCATAGCTGATACGCCTTCAAAAATACCACCGAAATTTAAAAATGGTAATTTTTCAATCAAAAATTCAGCCACAAAATCTTTTAAATAATAGGCCAGTACAGCAATTCCCACAGTACCGATTAATTGCACTAAACTTTTAATAACTCCTTTGCGAAAACCCGCAAAAGCCCCTAAACCTAAACACACTAGTATAATAATATCGACTACATTCATTTTCTTCCCTTCTCTCCTATTTTCAATTATATTATAAATTTAATGAAAAATAAAGTTAATTATGCTAAAATATTTTTAGTGAGGTGTAAAATGACCATAGTCTTTAAAATAAGTGATAATTTAAAACCTAAATTAATTAAATATTACGAACCATTAAAAAAAGAAAAAACTCCACCCTATGCTGTATTTCAAGCCCAAGAAGCCGATACTACTATTACGTTGTATGAAAGTGGTAAAGTTATGTTTCAAGGAATATCCGCGGATATTGATGCTAATATTTGGCTTGATTTAGAAAAAAAATTAAATAATCGCGATATTGATATCACTGGTAAAGAAAAAAAAGAAAAACCCAAAAAAGAATTTGATTATCATTTAAATAATTATAATACGATGGGATCCGATGAAGTTGGTACTGGCGATTACTTCGGTCCAATTGTCGTTACAGCAACATACGTTGCTAAGGAAAACCAAAGTTTCTTACGGGAATTAAAAGTTGGGGATTCCAAAAAAATAACCGATGAACGAATCAGCGAAATAGCCCCGCAAATAATGCAAAAAATTCCTTACATAACCTTAAAACTCGATAATGAAACATATAATAAATATTATAATCAAGAATTAAATATGAATAAAACAAAGGCCATTTTACACAATAAAGTTTTACTTGCCCTTTTAGAAAAAGATTTTAAACCAGAAAAAATCGTGGTCGATCAATTTGTTAATTCCCGCAAATACTATGAATATTTAAACGATGTTCCGCAAAAAGTTACAAATATTTTCTTTACACCCAAAGCCGAAGATCAATGCCTTGCAGTGGCGTGTGCTTCTATAATCAGCCGTTATGTATTTCTTAAAGAAATGAAAGCCTTAGCCCAACTTTTAGGGCATGATATTCCTAAAGGAGCGGGACCTCAAGTTGATAAATTTAAAGAAGCCATTGTTAAAGAAAAAGGCCAAGAATATTTAACCAAAATAGCTAAAATTAATTTTAAAAATACCAATAAAAAATAATAGTGATTTTAATTTTTTAATTCACTATTATTTTTTTATAATCAGATTTAATTATCAGAAAATTTTAAACGATATGGATTTGCTTTTGTGCCATCACCACTAACTAATTTTGTATCATTGGTAAGGTAGAAACTTGGGCGTACTGCATAAAAGTTACCCGAAATATTATTTTGGGAAACAATACCATCACTGGCAATATAAGCCAGCATACCATAAATATAATTTCTTGATATCAGCCATTCGCCTATGCCCATTTGCATCCAACTTGTACTCCGCCGGCTTTTTACAGGATCCACGTCATAATCTCTTAAATTTTCCATAATTTCATTCCAGTATTTTGGATCATCTGCATATGCATAATCACTAATATACATTAAACCAATTTGATCTTTATAAGATAGATCATTTTCGGTACATGCTTGCGCCGTACTATTATTATTTTGGGAATAGCAATACTTAGCACCTATTTGTAATTTGTTAGTTCCCAGTTCTCGGTTATATAAAATCGAACTATTGCCATCAGATGAATCATAAATACCTCCTGTTATCCATTTATGTTCTATTATATGATTATCCAATCCTGAAACTTTTTTAATAATATAATCGTAATAATAACTATTTAAATTTACTGTATTTAAATTACTATATTGCCACATATTTGTGGAATTATTATTAGTATTATTCCAAGCGTAACCTCCAACAGTATCGGCATTAGTACCTCGATATTCATCTTTAAAAGTTGGATTATACCCTTCAAGATATTGGCCACCAGAAGAACCATTGGATCCTAGTTCATCATTTGTTGCCGCCTCAAATTTAACTAATTTCATTTCATATTTGCCATTATCTATGCTTTCATTATCTTCATTTTTAAATAATCCTATGATTCGATATAAATCGCTATTTTCACAACTACCATTTTTGTTATTGTCTAAGCAAACAAAATTTGGTATATCTTCCTCAATTATAGCACCTTCACTTATGGCCTTTTTAAATGCCTCTGGATACGAAGTAAATGTTGTGGATTTTCCTTTATATGCTAAGTAGTAAAATTGATCCATAGCAAAGCATAATTCTCCCATGGCCAAATCAGAACCGCCACAACTAAATCTAATTAGGTCATCACCTATTCTATTATATTGAGAGGCATATTGTTCGGCAATCTTATAATCACTACCACTATATCGATAACTATTATCATTTGGACTTAAGGCTTTATTAGCAATATTTGTATTTGCTAATGCCGCTGTATTATGATAAATAATTGTATTATCTAATTGATAGAAATCCTTTATACAATCAGCTGCTTCTCTTTCCTGGCAAATTGAACTTATCGTATTATCTTTTGTTGTTACGCTAAGTTCATAATTTGTTGATGATATTTCTTCACTATCAATGGCATTTATTATTATTTTATATTGGGTTAATTTGGTTAAGCCCGTGAATGTATGAGTTGTTTCCGCTTTGGTTATAGTTTTATCGGTTATTATTTCATCATTAGTTTCAATTTGATATCTATAATTACTTATTGGATTTGTACCATCTTCCGTTCCTGTTACTTTTACTTCAATGGTATCATAACTGGTGGCAGTTGCTGTAGCCGTCAATATTTTAGGTAATTTATTTGTAGCGACAAACTCTGTTTCATAAACATTTGATTTAAAGCCCTCTTCATCCACGACATAACTATGAATTACATAATTATTATTATCTTTTAAACCATTAAAAGTATATGTTGCTCCTGTTTCACTTTGGTGATAATCATTAAATTCATCTTCCGTAGAGGTAGCCATTATTTCACCCTTATTTTCAATTCCAAACCAATATTCTGTTATTTCTTTTGTACCATTTGTTATATCTAACGTTGCCGTAATACTTTCCGCGGTTTTATCAGTACTAATCGTATTAATATGGGCTAATTTATAGACATCTTCTGTTCCTTTTGTCATAACAATTCGACCATGGAAGTTTCTTCCTGTATTATCATTTTGATTACCCGTTTTAAAATTAACTAAAGTGACTGTCACTTCCCAGGTATCTACTTTTACACCATCATCTTCTTCTCCAACTACTATTTTATATCCTTCATAAATACCAAAGGCCTTTTGTTTATTGGTAATATCAAAACCACTTACTCCTTCTTGACCATCAACATTTTCATAATATTTTAAACCCGGAATATTCTTTATTTCAGACCCATCGGGAGCCGTTACTTTAAGTAATAATTCAGGAGTTTGGGCTTCTTTATTAGTATATATTAAATCATTTTCATCAATTACTAAATAAACATTATATTCTTCTTCGGCTTTTTTGGTGGCATCATTGGCTCTTAAAGTTGCTTTAGGATTAGTTGTTTGCGATACACTACTCATACCTTGACCAAAGTTAGAAAGATTGGCTTTAATGTTAATCTCTGCCCCGGATTCAAAAGTTAAAACATCAACCGTACCTGATTCCGCATTAATATTAGTATCTTGTTTACCGGTATTTTGAGAAGCAAAGAAGGCATAAGTAGAACCAACAACAACTAACAATAAGGTTACAATCGCAATCAAAGTTAAGATTAATGATTTCTTTTTATTTTCCTTACTTAAATTATTTTTTTCTTCATTCATTACTCCAACTCTCCTCTATTTTATATTTTTATTATACATCCAATCGAATGTAATATCCAGACATAAGAAAAAAATCTTTCCTATTCTCCCTTTAATTATATATATATATATATATTTTTGTAAAGTGTTTTCAACAAATTTTGAACAAAAAAAATCAATTGCCTGAGCAATTAATTTTTCCTTTTAAGCAATCTTTACTATTTTGATGTTATAACCACCATTAGGGCTTTCAACATTAACAACATCACCCTTTTTATGCTTAAGTAAAGCAATTCCTAATGGGGATTCGTTAGAAATTTTATTTTCAAAGGGATTGGCTTCCATTGAACCTACTAATTTATATTCTTCTTCTTCGCCATCGTCGTAACTAATAGTTACCGTTGAACCAAGATTAACTACAGATTTATCAGCATTATCGATAATTTCACAATGTTCTAATTTATATTCTAATTCTTTAATTTTGGCTTCAATCATGGCTTGTTCATTCCGGGCCGCATCATAATCCGCATTTTCGGATAAATCCCCTAAAGCACGAGCTTCTTTTAAGGCCTTAATAACTTCGGGTCTTCTTACCGTTTTTAATTCATTTAATTCTGTTTCCGCTTGCAGATAACCTTCCGCAGTTAAAACAAAACTATTTTCTTTTTTCATCTGTTTTCATATCTCCTTCGTGTTTATCAAGTATAAATATTACACCATATTGACCTATTTGTCAAATACTTTTATATTATATGAAATTACGACAAAAACATATCATTTTTTAAACAATATCAAAGGTTTTAAGCCGCATCATATCATATTTGGCTAAAGGTCGATCGACTTTTAAATAACATATCATTTGAGGATGCCGGGCTGTATCAATTTTCTGCATATTTTCATCAAAAATAGCCATTATTTTATAATCAAAAGTTGGAGTTTCGGGACCAAAAAATTGAACTGTATCACCCACTTTAAAAAAGTTGCGTTCTTCAATTTTTACAAAACTGGTTTTAGCATCATAATCTAAAACCAATCCTAAAAAGTCCTGGTTTGATACCTCTTCCCGACCATTAAAGTATTGTTCTTTATCACTCGGTAAGCCATTATAAAATTGGGGGGCCGAATCCCGATTGGCACAACGATTTAAAATATTTAAATAATAAGTCGTTTCTTTAGCCGTTAAAGTGTGGTTAAGAATTTTATCTATTAACCGCCGATAAACCAAAATAACGGTTGCTACATAATAAATTGAACGCATCCGCCCTTCAATTTTAAAGGAATTAATCCCAATTTTCATCATATCTTCAATGTAGGAAACCATATTTAAATCTTTTGGCGTTATTACTAAATCAGTATCGCCATCGATTTTAAAGTTCCACCGACAGATTTGAGCGCAGCCCCCTCGATTAGCATCACGGCCCGTGACATAATTTGATAAAACACATTTGCCCGAGAAGGAGGTGCACATGGCGCCATGAATAAAACATTCTAAATCAATGCCAGTATTTTTTTTAATACTAATAATATTTTCCCGACTGGCCTCGCGAGCCAAAACGATGCGTTTGACGCCTAATTTTTGCCAAAATTGAACGGTTTTACTATTTAGAGCACTGGCTTGAGTCGATAAATGGATTTCTAACTTTAATTTTAATTCGGCCACTCTTTTAACAACGCTTATATCGCTTACGATAATGGCATCAACTTGGGCATCCGCTAAAGATATTAAATAATCATCTAAGCCGGCAAAATCTTCATCATGAAAAACAATATTAACAGCCACATAAACTTTTTTGCCTAATTGATGGGCATATTGGGTTAATTCGGCAATCTCATCCAAACTTAAATTTTTGGCATTGGCTCTTAAACTAAAGTCTTGTCCTCCCAAATAAATGGCATCAGCACCATACAAAAAAGCAAAATAAGCATTTTCTAAAGAACCCGCGGGGGCTAATAACTCCATCATTTAGGTTTCACCTCTTTTAATTTATAAATTGTTTTTTGGTTAAGTAAAAAGGGAAAAGTTGCAATACCTTGAAGATTATCCTCTCGAATGACTCTTAAAATGGTCTCTTTAGGTAAAAACAACGGATTATAGTAATCATATAAAACATTATTTAACTTTTGATAATCAGGAAAATAAAAGTATTTGCCCGTATAAAAAACTGTTCCATAGGCATTTTCCACAATTTTAAAATCTTTATCGTTGATTTGGGCTTCTTTGATATTGGCTAAAGGTAAAGCATAATGGTTTTGAAAATTGGTTAAAAGCAGTCTTCTGGAATACATTAAAGGAATTAAACCAAAGACATTCACCACTAATTTTTTAGCACTATGATCTAAAATATTAATGACTTCTTCTTGCGTTAAATCTGTTGAAATTATTACACTATCAACATACGCTAAATAATAATTAATGCTCCTAATGCTATTGGCTAAATGATTTAACATTAAAATCTTTTCGCCTTTAAAATCCTTTAATAGTTCTAAAAGACCTAGATCTTCAAAAACGATGCCCTTAAAATGGCCTTGGGCCAGGATTTTAGTTAAAGCAGCCATATCCTCATCGGTAAGGAGCCGGTTTACTAAGACATAATCATCAATTTTATTTATCGGAAAAGTTAATTCATAACCCACACAAAAAGAATCAAGAGGATATAGTAATATGACATCTTGATTATTTTTTAATTCCGCGATAATATCCGTATTTGTAACGGTAACTAATTTTTTTCTTTCCATGTGCTTACTGATAATCCATCACCAATATCATAAAATTTAGTATCAAATTCCGGATTATTTTTCAAAAATTCAATATATCCTTCAATTTTTTCCACTAAACTCTTTAAATTCCCTTTATCTAACTTACTTGATTGGCCCACATAACCATGAAATTTTAAATTATCGGTAATAATTGTGCCATTCGGGTTTAAGAAATTTTTATATTTTTCAAAAAATTTCGTATATTGTCCTTTCGCCGCATCAATAAAAATTAAATCATATTTTAAATCTTCACTTAAATTTAATTCTAAAGCATCTTGATAGACAACATTAATTTTCTTTTCCATGCCACATTTTTTAACATTTTTTAAACATTCCATATACCGATTTTCATCGCGTTCAATTGTTGTAACCATGGCACTTTGACTACTAGAAGCCATTAAAATTGCCGAATAGCCAATCGCACTACCGATTTCTAAGATATTTTTAATTTCATGTTCTTTTATATATTTCATAATAAAAGCAATTGATTTTTTTTCAATTATGGGCACATTGTTTTCAATGGCATACTTTTCCATTGCTAAAATTGTTTCTTTCATTTTTATCCATCCTATCCATAAATTTCTTTAAAAGTTAAAAATTCATTATAATCCGCGGTGAAATGTATTTCGCCCGTTTTGACATCCGCGAAGAAATATACATAATTAGTATCCGCGGGATTTAAAACCGCAATAATACTATCTAAACTTGGACTACAAATTGGTCCTACCGGTAGTCCTTTAAAGTTTTCGTTACGGGTATTATACGGATTAGTGGCCTCAACATCGGCTTTCGTTAAAGTTTGTTTTAAATCTTTTTGGACGCCATAATAACTTGTCACATCCATACCTAAGGCCATATTTTGATTAAGCCGCGTATATATTACTTGGGCTACTTGACTGCGGTCAACACTATTAATGGCTTCTTTTTCCGCAATAGAGGCCATAGTTAAAATGTCGTGGAATGAATATTTACTTTCTTCTATTTGGGTTTTAAAATTACTTAATTTATTAGCAAATTGATTAAGCGTTTTAGTAATAACATCCTTTATAGTCGCATTTTTATAAAACTCATAGGTATCGGGATAAAGGTA
>CANRAJ010000053.1 GCA_947628545.1 uncultured Bacilli bacterium
GTAGATAATCATGATGTGGTTCCCTCTTTTGCGGGTCAAACCCAGACGATTCCTTTAGGAAAAACTATCACTATTCAAGATACCAATGGGGTTTTAAAAGATTTTAAAGTGGAAAATGATGCGGGAGCAACTGTCAGTATTGATGAAGAAACTAATTCTTTAAACATTACTACGCGTTCCAAAAATATAATTACCATTAGTTTTATTAAAGAAACTAAATACGATAGTGAGTATAAAGTATATCGCAATCCAGGGTGGCAAAATATTTTGGTAACCGGAGAAGCCTATCCTGTTAGTTTTTCAATTTCCGTTAAAGGGGAAGGGGCTAAAGTAACTTTAAATAAAGTAGATGATGAAACTAATAAAGCCCAAGGTCAAGGAAATGCTAGTTTAAAGGGAGCCGTTTATGGTATTTACCAAGAAGATGGCACTTTGTTAGAAAAAGTGACAACTAATGAATATGGTATGGCCTCCAGTCCTAACTTTTTAGATTATGGACGTTACTATGTGCAAGAAATTAGTCCTAGCGTAGGTTATGAACTTGATTTAGAGAAGCATTACTTTGAAAATACCCAAGGTGGGGAAGAAATTGTTTTACAAGTAAAAGAACATGTCATTAAAACAAAGTTTAATTTTATTAAAGTATATGCTTCGGCTAAAACAGGAGCGCTTAAGCCGGAGGCTAATGTCGAGTTTGCAATATACAATGAACAAGGGCAGTTCATTACGAAAACGACAACCGATCGGGAAGGTAAAATGTTTTTTGAATTGCCCTATGGTAATTATATTTTAAGACAAATAACCGATACATTAAATTGTGAAAAATTAGCCGATTATCATTTTCAGGCTACTAAAAAAGAAACCATAACCCAAGTTTTTGCTGATGATGTAATAACGGCGCGGTTAAAAGTTATTAAATATGATTTAAAAACGGGTCGGGTTATTCCTCTTTCCGGTATTAAATTCAAAATATTTGATAAAAATAATAATTGTTATGTCACGGAAGATATAATCTATCCGCATCGGCAAACTATAGATATTTTTGAAACTGATGCCGATGGAGTTTTAATTACGCCATTTGTCTTAGAAAGTGGAACCTATATTTTAGAAGAAGTCGATGCCCCAATCCCAGGTTATTTATGGAACAAACAAAAAATTGAATTTACTATCGATAAAAATTCAGATTTTATTGATACGGAAAAATATGGCAAAGTAATCGAAATTGAATTTGGTAATTTACCAGTTAAGGGTGAGATTCTTATAACTAAGCAAGGGGAAATTTTTAAATTTGATGGCCAGCATTATGATTATAGTTTTATTCCATTAACGAATATTTGCTTTGGTTTATATGCTAAAGAAGATATATATGATAACTTTGGTAAAATTATTTATCAAAAAGATACTTTAATTGGTAAGTATTTAACTGATCAAAATGGTCAAATTAAAATTGAAGATTTACCATTAGGAAAATACTCTTTAAAAGAATTGGCAACTTTGTCGGGATATATTTTGGATAACCAAATTTACGATATTGATTTAAAATACCAAGATCAGTATACGGCAGTGGTTAAGCAAAGCTATGAACTTACTAATTATTTAATAAAGAAGAATGTTACGATAACAAAGGAAGATAATCAAAGTCATTTCGTACTTCCTGGTGTTTGCTATAGTTTGTATAATGCAAGTAATGAATTAATTATGCCCTTATGTACTAATGAAGAGGGCTTAATAAATATAACTTTACCGGTGGGTAAATATTATTTAATAGAAACTAAGGCGCTTCCAGGGTACGTTTTAGATGAGAAAAGGATTACATTGGAAGTGAAAGAGAAAAATGATGATATTTCGCTAACTTTGCAAAATAAAATGATAATGGGGACATTAAAATTTTCAAAAGTAGATGCTGTCACGGGAAAATTTTTAGCCAATACCATAATTGGTATATATAATACGGAAACTAATGAATTAATAAGGGAATTAACCACCGACGCTAATGGGCAATTTACAATAAACTTACCCTATGGTAAATATTATTTAAAAGAGTTAAAACCCTTATCGGAATACATTTTGAATTCGCAGTCAATTCCTTTTGAAATAAGTGAAGATGGCGAAGAAATCTTTGTTACTATGTCAAATCAAAAAATAATGGGAACATTAAAATTTATCAAAATAGATGCTGCCACGGGTAAGTTTTTAGCCAATACCATAATTGGTATATATAATGCCAAAACTAATGAATTAATAACCAAATTAACCACCGATGCTAATGGGCAAATTGAAATAAATTTACCTTATGGTGCTTACTATATCAAAGAATTGCAAGCTCCGGATGGTTATATTTTAAGCGATGAACAAATCGATTTTACCATTGTTCAAGATGGCGATTTAATTACCGTTAATATGCAAAATGATGAAGTTATCGTCGAGGTTCCAGACACTTTAGCCAATGTCTCATCAGCCAGTTCCCTTATTCTAATTATTATGTTGCTAGTGTGGGGTGGCTATGAACTTAAATGGAAAAAATCTTTTTAGTTTAATTTTGTTAATTTTAGGAATTTTTTTAGTTTTATTAACCCAAATGGAAAAAGAAAACATAAATTATTATGTGCACGAAAATGCAACTTATGATGCTTTTCCTGTTCAGTTAAAAAAAGAAAGTGAAAAAAAGGTTGAAGAGCCTTTATTAGTTTTAAATATCCCGCAAATTGCTTTAAAAAAACCGGTTTATTCTTTAAATTCAATCTATAATAATGTCCAATATAATGTTGAACTTATCGCCGGTTCGATTTTTACCGAAGAAAATCTGCAACATCTTATTTTAGCAGCCCATTCGGGAACAAGTAAAATATCCTTTTTTAAAAACTTAAAAAATTTAAAAATTGGTGATAAGGCTTATATTTATTATCATAATCAAACCTTTACTTATGAATTATATGATGTTGGCGAAGAAACTAAATCTAAATATGTTCGCCTTAAAGGGATAAAACAAAAAGCATTTTGACATTAATAACATGCCAAGGCAAAGAAAAACGATTAATTTTGAATTTTATGTTAATTGCTAGCAACAAGTAATAAATTAGAAGATGTAACATACTAATTTAATAGGGGTTTGGAAATGAAAAAGTTTTTATTAATGCTATTATCTTTCTTAATTTTAATAATGTCTGTTCATGCGGCGGAGGATTTAACACCAACGGCTAAAAGTGCTATTTTAATTGATGCATCCATTGGTAAGGTAATGTATGAAAAAAATGCCGATGAAAAATTACCACCGGCGTCCATGACTAAATTGGCAAGTATGCTCATAATTATGGAACAAATTGATGCGGGTAAATTAAAATTAACTGATCAAGTAACAATTAGTGAAGATGCCGCCAGTATGGGAGGTTCGCAAGTATTTTTGGAAGCCGGTGAGGTTTATACCGTTGAGCAACTTTTAAAAGGCATTTCTATTGCCAGTGGTAATGATGCGGTAGTTGCTATGGCGGAAAAAATTGCTGGCAGCCAAAATGCTTTTGTCGAAATGATTAATAAACGGCTCAAGGAAATAGGTGCTACGAATACGGTTTTTGTAAATGCCCATGGTCTTGATGCTGAGGGGCATGTTTCAACAGCTCGCGATATGGCTACCATTGCTTTCAATTTATTAAAGCATCCCGATATCTTAAAATATACGAGTATTTACGAAGAATATTTAGAAAAAAATGATGGTTCGAAAACCTGGCTAGTTAATACTAATAAATTAGTCCGATTTTATGAAGGTGTCGATGGTTTAAAAACTGGTTTTACAAATGCCGCGGGTTATTGTTTAACCGCCACTGCGCAAAAAAGCAATTTACGCTTAATTAGTGTGGTGATGGGGGAAGATACCACGGAAAATCGCAGTGCTGATACCGTTCGGTTATTAAATTATGGTTTTAATACTTTTAAACTAAATACTTTTAAAAGAAAAAGTGAGGTCTTGGGCCAAATACGAATTGAAGGTGGTAAAAAAGAATTTGCCGCGGTTGTTTTAGTTAATGATGCTACCGAATTATTAAAAAATACGGATAATATTCCTAAATATACCTTTAATATTAAAGTAACCAAAATAAAAGCCCCCGTGCAAAAAGGCGATGTAATTGGCCAGGCTGAAATAATTGATAATGAAGGCAATATTATTGATGAGGTTGATTTAACAGTTAAGGAGGATATTGCTAAGGCTAATATTTTTGATTACTGGTTAAAAAATATTAAAATTTTAGGCTCCGGGAAAACAATTTTGAAAAATTAAATCTCTTTTTAGAAATCTCTTTTTAGAGATTTTTTTCAACATTATGTTATAATTTATCTTAAGAGGATAGGAATAATGAAAAGAAGAAGAAAGAAAACAATTAAATTTAATAATTATTTGGTCTTTTTATTGATTTTAGTTACTTTACTTTTATTGGGCCTAATTTATTTTATTAATGTTTTACCTTTAAATTATTTCTTAGTTTTGGCAGGATTACTTGCTATTGTTAATATTTTTATTATTTGGCTTTTAAAATTAAAGGGGAAAGTTAAAAATGTTTGTGGTATTATTTTAGCAATTGTTCTAATTGCCTTACAAATTTGGGGAATAAGCTATGAACTGCAAACTTTAGATTTTTTTAAGCAATTTGGTTTTAATAATTATAAAACAGAAAGTTATCAAGTAATTGTGTTAAAAGATGCCAAAAATACGGAATTAAATGATTTGGTTAACCAAACTATTGGCCATTTAGATATTAACCAAAGACCAGGCTTAAAACAAGTAATTAGTGAATTAAAGAAAAAAATAAATTTTACAACCGAAGATTATACCAATAGTGCGGAATTATTTCAGGCCTTAGACCAACATAATATTGCCGCTTTGATTATTGAAGAAACCGAACTGGCCATTATTAAAGAAGAGAATAGCGACTTTATGAATAATTATCAGGTAATTTATACGCAAGATATTGAATTGGAAATAAAAAATGCCGCCAAGGAAGTAAATGTTTTAAATGAACCATTTAATATTTACATCTCGGGCATAGATACTTATGGTAAAATTACGCAAGTATCGCGAAGCGATGTAAATATTATTGCGAGTATTAATCCTCGAACGCATCAAATATTATTAACCTCTATTCCTCGGGATTATTATGTTACACTCGCGGGTTATGAGGCTAAGGATAAATTAACTCATGCCGGTATTTATGGAATTGAAACTTCCATTGCGACTTTAGAAAATTTATTAGATACGGAAATTAATTATTACGTTAAAGTTAACTTTACTTCGTTAATTAGTGTAGTTGATGCCTTGGATGGTATTACGGTTAATTCAAAATATAGTTTTACCTCGCAAGATGGTTATACTTATCAAAAAGGAATTAATGAATTAAATGGAGAAGAAGCATTATCTTTTGTCCGGGAAAGAAAGGCTTTCTCTGGTGGAGACCGAACTCGAGGGGAAAATCAAGAACTGGTCTTATCAGCAATTATCAATAAAGCCTTAAAGCCAAGTATTATTATTAATTATGCCGATTTATTAAAAGCAGTCAAAGGAGGATTTATTACTAATTTAACCGATGACGATATAACTAAAATAATTAAAAAGGAAATTGATGAACCACATAATTGGCAAATTGAAAGTATTTCTTTAGATGGAACAGATAGTTATAACTATACTTATAGTTATAGTAAAAGCAAACTGTATGTTATGGAACCTAATATGGAATCAGTAAATGCCGCGATCAAAAAAATGCAACAAATTCAAGTTAATTAATAACAAAGTGTAAAGTAGTTTACACTTTTTCTTTGACTTATTTTGGCATGTTTTGTCGAAAGTGTTTAAAAAAATTGGAGATTTCTTATTATGGTTATAGAGGCGATAAAAATGTTAAAAGTTGATGCCAAATATGATTCGGAAATTCTTTTTGTTACCTTAGAAGGAAAACTGACAACAAAAAATAGTTATAAAATTAATAACTATTTACTTCCCCTTTTAGAAAAATATCAAATTAAAACCTTAGTTTATAATTTACATAATTTAAAAATGATTGATGAAAAAGGGAAAGATGCCCTTTTAAATAGCAAATATAAAATAAAAAAGAATCAGGGTAAAGTTTTATTTTATAAAGTAAATAAAGAATTAGCCCAAGGATTAAAGAACATCAAAATTCCCAAACTTAATACGAAAAAAGAAATTTGGGCATACCTGGGAGCATAAAAAATGAATACTGAACAATTAATTCAACTTAATACAAATTTAATTTGGAAAATTGCCAAAGAATTTCCGTGGATTGATAAAAATGATTTATATAATGCGGGAGTGGTAGGTTTATTAAAAGCCTACGCCAAATATCGCCAAAATCGGAATACTAAATTTAGCACCTATGCCTATTTTTATATTTATGGGGAGATGTTTGAACTAGCCAATAATAAATTAATAAAAGTTAATCGGGATACGCGACAGCTAGTTAAATTAATTGATAAAGCAACAAATTTATTAGCCCAAAAAAAGGGTTATATGCCTAGTATTGAGGAGGTTGCTCAATATTTAGGATATCCAGTCGATGTTATTAAAGAGGCTTATCAAAGTACTAGTGGCATTGTTTCTTTGGATGCATATGAAACTGATAATCTTAACCCGTATGAAACTATTGCGGCATCTGATACTTATAACATTGATGATCATTTACTCCTCGAAGAAAGTATGAATACTTTAAGTGATCTGGAAAAGAAAATTATTAAATCCCGTTATTACGAAGATTTAACGCAAAGTGAAACGGCAGCCAAACTTGGTTTAAATCAAGTTAAAGTTTCGCGTTACGAAAAAAGAAGTTTAGTTAAAATGGGAGATTATATTAGAAGGTAATTGGTATAAATTACCTTTTTTTAAAGCATAATAACTTTAGGTGATAGCGTGGAAAAAGAAGAGTATAAAAAGTTAGTTAAAAAAATATCGCCCGCGGAAAATAAATTAAAAAACGTTATTGTTGCTTTTTTAACGGGTGGGGCTGTTGCGTTAATTGGCGAGTTTATCGTCTGTGGGTTAATGACCATTTTTGGCCTTTCACGGGTTGATGCGGGTGGTTGGTTGGCTTTAATTATTATTTTTGTGGCCTGTTTGTTGACGGCTTTGAATTTTTTTGATAATTGGGTCATGCGGTGTAAGTGTGGTCTTATTATTCCCACAACGGGCTTTGCTCATTCAGTGGCGAGTAGTGCTCTAGATTATCGCAATGATGGCCTTATCACGGGATTAGGTTCAAATTTTTTTAAACTCGCGGGCTCCGTTATTTTATATGGCGTAATTAGTGCTTTTATTTTAGTGATTGTGAGAGTGATAATTGGTGGCTAGTTTAAAATTTAAAAATGTTTATATTAAAGATTATTATAGTATTGTTGGCCCTATTGAAAAAGAAAGTCAAATTAAAAATTATGATTTAGCGATGGATGATTACTATTTTAAAGAAAAGACTTTTGAGCTAGCAGAAATTAAAATGCAACAAACAGTAATTGATAATTTACTGGCTCGTCATAAAATGCAAATTAGTGATTTCGATATATTAATTGGTGGTGATTTATCTAACCAAATTAGTATTACTAATTATAATGCGGTGAATTATAATATTCCTTTTTTAGGTATTTATGCGGCTTGTGCAACTTTTTGTGAATCTTTAATCGTTGGGGCCAATTTAATTGAAAGTAATTCGTGCCAAAAAGCCATGTTGATAACAAGTAGTCATAATTTAAATGCTGAGAAACAATTTCGTTATCCGGTAGAATATGGTGCTCCTAAACCGCATACGGCCACCTTTACTTCCACCGGAGCAATTAGCACGATGCTTACAAAAAATCAAGGCAAAATAAAAATTGAAAGTGCGACCATTGGGCGCGTTATTGAATTGGGAATTAAAGATGCCAACAATCTCGGCGCTGTCATGGCACCCGCGGCCGCGGCTACTTTACAAACTCATTTAGTTGAAATGAAAAGAGACCTTAATTATTACGATTTAATTTTAACAGGTGATTTAGGCTGCATTGGTTCAAATATTTTAAAAGAGTTTTGTGCTACCACTTATAATTTAAAGTTAAAAAAATATTTAGATGCCGGTTGTGAATTATTTTTAAAAAGTCAAGATACCTTCTCTGGCGGTAGTGGACCGGCTTGTCTTCCTTTAGTTTTGTATAATAAAATTTTAAAACAAAAAAAATATCGTAAGATCTTAATTATTGCTACTGGGGCTTTACATAGTGTAGCAATGGTTAATCAAAAGCAAAGCATTCCGGCCATTGCCCATGC
>CANRAJ010000054.1 GCA_947628545.1 uncultured Bacilli bacterium
TACAGGTTGACCCGTTCCTCGACTACCAGTGTTAAACTCAATATATGAACCTTCCACAATTTTTTCCCAAATTAAGGCCTGAGTCGCCGCTCGATAATTTAGGGTTTGATGGCCTGGGTAATCATAACCATAATAAGCGTATAAAACAATATCGCGTTTGATTTCTTCCTTTAAGCCCGTTTCACTCCAATTACTTTCTGAATAACCAGTACTTCCGGCATAAACACCGGGCTCGATACAATAGGCGGCTTTGCCCTCTAAGAAAAAATTTTTTAATGATCCGGGATAGTAATCTGAACCATCATCATTTTTTCGTTCATAATAATAAAGGGACTTTTCACTAGATAACGTTGCTGCCCGACCTATAAGAAGATTACTACTCATTAATAGGATAAATACTCCTACGAAAAAGAAAAACTTTTTACTTAAAAATTTCACTTATTTTTTCCTCCTCTCATCAAAAACTTCTTGTTTAAAATAAGTTTAAATTGTTAAATAATTTTTTATTTTTTCAAAAGTAGTATCGCCTATCCCCTTAACATTCTTTAAAGCATCAATTGTAGCAAAATTACCTTGCTCTTGCCGATAAGCTACGATAGCCGCTGCTTTAACCTTACCGATGCCCGGTAAGTTTAAAAAATCTTGCACTGTTGCCGTATTTATATTGATTATCGTAGGCTTTTTGTCGCTGCTGGAACTACTAGTTTTGGTAGTAGTTGTAGAGGTACTCTCACTCGGAAAAGTCGTTATTTTTTCCGTACTACTAACAATTACACTATAACCATTTTCCAAACACTTTTTAATATCGTAACCATCAATATAACAAATCTCATAATTGGGCGTTACTTTTAATTGGGCGTATTCTTCTTGGGTATAAATATAAATAACCATTTCCGCGGCAACTTTTTGACTTAAATTAATATTTTCTGAATAAGCATTAGCCAATAAGCCCCCGCTTTGCTTAATGACATCATCAATGACATCATCCTTTGCCATTTCATAAATTCCGGATTTATTTATCGCCCCCTTAATTTCTACAGTTAATGTCGCAGGTTCGGCTTGTTCGGCCTGAGTTACTAAAGCCACTGGTTCTTCTTTATTACTTAGTTTATTTCTGGTAGCAATTAAATGCCAAACCATGGCTACTTCACCAAATAAAACTATTAACAACAGCCCAACAACAAAATAGTATGAATTTCTCTTGATGTATGAAAGCACATTTTCCTCCTTTCACTTATACTATTTCCGCAAAAAGGGGCTTTTCCTTTTTTTGGGCAATAAAAAAATCAAAAATTAATTTTAATCTTTGATTTTTATTTATCGAATATTATGCGTTTAATTTCAGTTTTGATATATTTTATATCATTACTTTCTAAAACATGGGCTATTTGTTCTTGTTTAGCATAAAGTTGTAAATCTTTTTCTAAAGCCTCTAATTTGCTTTCACTCGTTTTAATAGAATTACCAATAAAACTTTTGGTAACCTTTAACCGATCGGCAATTTCCTGCATCGTTAAATTTTCTCGATAATACAAAGCAAAGATGTCGGCATTTTTGTCTGTTAAAAAGGAACCATATAAATCAAATAAATTATTATAATAAACAAACTTTTCTACCATCATAAACAATCCTTAAATAAACCATAAATATAGTCTTCAATATCAAAAGGAATTAAATCGGTCATGGCCTCACCCAAACCAACAAACTTAACCGGCAAGTTTACCGATTCTTTAATCGCCAAGACAATTCCCCCTTTGGCTGTACCATCTAACTTGGTTAGGACTAAACCCGTAATATTGGTAATTTCTTTAAAGGCCTCGGCTTGCATTATCCCATTTTGGCCGGTTGAAGCATCAATTACCAAAAGCGTTTCATGGGGGGCTCCAGGAATAATTTTTCCGATTACTTTATTAATTTTTTCTAACTCTTGCATCAAGTTAACTTTATTTTGCAATCTTCCCGCCGTATCGATAAAAACAACTTCGGCTTGTTCTTTTAAAGCCATTTGTAACCCATCATACACCACGCCCGCAGGATCAATTTGTTCGGCCCCATAAAATAAAGAATCCGTCCGTTCCGCCCAAATTTTTAATTGTTCAACAGCGCCTGCTCGAAAAGTATCCCCGGCAATCATCATCACTTTTTTGCCCTCTTGCCGATATTTATATGCGAGTTTCGCAATAGTTGTGGTTTTCCCAACGCCATTAACTCCCACCATTAAAATAACGGTCGGACCAGAACTGGCAAAATTAATTTTATCAGTTAAAGATTCATTACCAACATAAATAATAAATAATTCATCGACAATAACTTCTTGTAATTCTTGGGGATTGGTTATATTTTCACTTTTCACTCTTTTCCGTAAGCGTTCCATAAAATTCATAACGGTATTAACCCCAATATCGGCCATAATTAAAATATTTTCCAATTCTTCAAAATAGGTCTCATCTATTTTTTTAAACTTTAAACCTAAAACATTTAATTCATTAACAAAGTTTTTCCGAGTTTCTTTTAAACCCGTATCATATTTAGCAATTTGTTCTTTTTGCTCTTCGTCTTTATTTTTCGCTTTAATGATATCTTTTAATTTACTAAAAATTCCCATTTTTTCTCCTATCTTTTTTCTTTTTGTAATTTCCGAATTATTTTCGCATGAACTGGTTTAATAAAGGGCACAATAGTATCATCCATGGCCGCTTCAAAATTTAACCATTTTACACCTTTGCTTTCCTCTTCCCGAAAGATAAGGGGTATATCTTCATCGGCTTCCATTAAAAATAAGCAATCTAAATGTTCATGACTCGAAACAAACGCGCCATTTTTTATATGACCATAGGTAGGAATTACCTGAATAGCAAAAATATTTTGATCTAAAATTCTGGCTTTCAATCCCGTTTCTTCTTCTACTTCTCTTTGGGCTACGCTTAATAAATCTTCTTCGCCATCGGCGTGTCCTCCCGGATACATCCAACCATCATTTATTTTATGATATACAACAACCATTTTAGTCCGTTTTTCATTAACCACTAAAGCCGAGGCAGTAAAATGACCAAAAATATTGTTTCTTGTTAAAACATCATCAAAATTATCAAACCATTTTAGCATATAATCTTGATCTTTTTCTTCTTGTTCACAAAAAGGAATATAACGCAATATTTTTTCATGTAATTCCATAATAACCACATATATATAATAACAAAATTATCCTTAATCCGCAAACTATTAGGTAGTCACTAGACAAAAAACTAATTTTAAGATATAATTATTTTATAAATAAAAACTTTTATTAACGAGAAAGAAGGATTTTTCATGAAAGAAAATAATATCGCAACTAAAGTAGTTGCTTTAGGCGGTTTAGGTGAAGTCGGAAAAAATATGTATATCATTGAACACAATGAGGAAATTATCATTATTGATGCCGGAGTAATGTTTCCTGAAGAAGGTCTTTTAGGGGTCGATTATGTTATTCAAGATATTACTTATTTAAAAAAGAATGCTGAAAAAATTAAAGCTCTTTTTATCACTCATGGTCATGAAGACCATATCGGAGGCATTCCTTTCTTATTACAAGCAATTCATGTTCCCAAGATTTATGCGCCTAAGATTGCCAAGGATTTAATTACTAAAAAACTAGAAGAACGGAATATTAAATATGAAGATTATGAGGTTATTACGCCCGATTTAGAGGTTAAAACCAAATACTTTAAAGTGGAATTTGTTAATACTACGCACTCTATTCCTGATAGTTTTGCTTTAAAAGTTACTACTCCTAATGGGATAATTTTTGAAACTGGCGACTTTAAGTTTGATTTAACACCTATTGGACCAATGGCCAATATTCATAAAATGGCCGCTGCCGGCATGGAAGGTGTCACTTTACTTTTAAGTGATTCCACGAATGCTTTATCCGCGGGTTATTCCAAAAGTGAATCGGCTGTTGATGGCACGCTAAATGATATTATTGCCAAACATTATGGTCGGGTTATTATCGCTACCTTCGCTTCTAATATCTATCGGGTCAAACATATTGCGGAAACTTGCAAAAAATATAACCGCAAAATTGTAGTTTTTGGTCGCAGTATGGAAAACAGTGTGGAACTCGCTCTTAATAATGGTTTAATTAGTGATAAAACATTATTTATTGATGCCAATCAAGCCAAATCATTAAAACGAAACGAAATTTGTATTTTATGTACCGGTTCCCAAGGCGAACCACTCGCGGCTTTATCCCGGATTGCAAATGGCCAACACCGGCAAATATCATTATTAAATGACGATCTAGTTATTTTCTCATCCAGTCCTATTCCGGGCAATGCTGAAAGTATCAATCGTATCATTAATAAACTTTATTTAAAAGGTGTCCGCGTCTTTACCAATACCGAATTTAGTGATATTCATACCTCCGGACATGCCAAAGAAGAAGAATTAAAATGGATGCTCCGGTTAATTAAACCGAAATACTTTATGCCAATGCACGGTGAATACCGGATGCTTAAACAACATGCCGAAATTGGCATGAGTTGTGGTATTCCAAAAGAAAATATTATGATTTGTTCCAATGGCGATGTCGTTGAATTATTAAATGGTAAGGTGCAAAAAAATGGCACTATTCAAGCCGGCGATGTCTATGTCGATGGTTCTCGGGTTGGGGATATTGGTTCGAACGTAATTAAAGATCGCAAACTTATGAGTCAAGATGGCATTTTAATTACTATTTTAAATATCAATACGCTTCAAAGAAGATTATTACTTAAACCCAATGTTACCGCCCGCGGCTTTGTCTTAGTTAATGAAAATCAAGAATTAATTCAAAAAATTGAACAAAAGATTGCGGATGTAACAAACGGCTATCTTTTAAAAAATCCTTACAATTACACGGATTTAAAAAATCAAATTATTTTAGAATTATTACCTTTTATAAATAATTTAACGGGGCGTAAACCGATAATCTTACCAGTTATTATGGAAGTAAATCAGGCCTAAAAAAAGATGATTTTTGTCATCTTTTTTAATTGGCTATTTTAAAATGTTTAATTGGCGTATTATCATCGATGGCTTTAAAAGTATAACCTCTTCCTTTTAAATAACTAATAACACTTGGTAAGGCCTCCATCGTATTTTTCTTAATATCATGCATCAAAATAATATAACTGCCATCACCTTTAACATATTTCTTAATGTTACTTATGATATAACTTACCGTATTATTTTTATGGGTATCACCTGAATCAACATTCCAATCGTAATAAATGTAACCTTTCTCGGTCATAACTTGGGCTAAAGTTGTCATTATGCCGGTAGCGTGTTTTTTACTAACCGTATTAGAACTACCTCCCGGGAAGCGAAAATATTTAGTATAACTACCCGTTTGATTCTTAACAATTTCTTGCATTTGATTAAAATCATTTAAATAACTATCAACACTATTATAAATATTCCAACTGTGCGTTAAAGTATGAATGGCTACAGTATGACCTTGTTCGGCTTCTTGAGCAATCATATTTTGATATTTGGAAAATTGATTAGTTACAAAGAAAGTGGCTTTAACATTATATTTGGCTAAAGTATCCAATATTCTTTGGGTATATTGACCAGGTCCATCATCAAAGGTTAAATATACTACCCCATTTACAGGTTCAATGACTTGAACGGTCCGAGTGACCATCGTTTTATTTTGGGCTTTATCACTAACTTCATAAGTAATTTTATAAGTTCCTAATGTACTTGTATCAACCATGCCACCTACTTTGACACTTGCTTTAATACTACCATCACAGTTATCGGTAGCATTATAACCCGGATCAACATATTCTTGATTTTTCGTAATTTGAATCATTTCCCCATCTGTAAGTGTTATAGTTGGTTTTTCTTGATCTTCATAATATAGTTTTCTCATCGCCGTTGCTTTATTTTTTTCTTTATCAAAGACTGTATAAACTATTTGATCTGTTTGATTATCAATTTGGACATCAGTTGTTATATCGCCATCTAAATTATCACTCGCCGTATATCCTTCTTCTTGATATTTAGTCCCCGGGCATAAATATTTTTCGGTAGCGCCTTTTAATTCAATAAGAGGTGGCTCTAAATCTTTAACCACAATCGTTCTGGTTACTTTCGTATCCACTAAACCCTTATTAATCGTATAAGTTATGGTATAAGTTCCGGCTTTCGAGGTATCAACATTACCTTCTACTTTAACATCTTTAGATATATTTTGACCTAAATACTCCGCTTTATATCCAGCATCTTTATATTCACTATTAAGATTAATTGTAATAGTTTTTTCACCTTTTATTCTAATTGTCGGCATTGATAAAAGGGCAATAAAAGCGGCATTAAGCGCTAAAAGCACTAAACAAGTACATACAATAATAAGTGTTTTTTTCTTAATGCTCATACTACCCTACTCCTACTTTTCATTATAGGTTTTTTTAAATAATTTGTCTAGCAAAAAAAGAAGCCAATTACTTAGCTTCTTCTTGAGCTCTAGTTTCGCGAATAACGGTAATTTTAATAGTTCCCGGATATTGCATTTCGCTTTCAATTTTTTCTTTAATTTCGCGGGCCATCTTGTAACTATTAGTATCATCAACCTCATCCGGTTTAACAATAACTCTAAGTTCTCGACCGGCTTGCATCGCAAAGGTTTTTTCCACCCCTTCATACGAATTACCAATTTCTTCAAGTTGTTCTAGCCGTTTAATGTAGTTTTCCAAAGAATCATTTCTAGCCCCAGGCCGAGCCGCGGATAAAGTATCCGCAATTTCCACTAAAACAGCGATCGTTGAGGTGGCTTCGGTATTACCATGGTGGGAAGCAATCGCATTAATTACAACTTCATTTTCATGATGTTTCTTGGCCATATCAACGCCAATATCAACGTGACTACCTTCAACCTCAAAGTCAATGGCTTTCCCAATATCGTGTAATAACCCGGCTCTTTTGGCAAGTGTTACATTTTCCCCTAATTCGGCGGCCATTAAACCACAAAGATTAGCGACTTGAATTGAATGTTGTAAAGCATTTTGCCCATAACTAGTCCGATAATTTAACTTACCAATTAATTCAATTAGTTCAATATCCATTTTAGCAATCCCTAAATCGCTAATGGTTTTATTTCCTAATTCAATTATTTTCGTATTAATATCTTTGACCGTCTTATCATAGACCTCTTCAATCCGTGCCGGATGAATCCGCCCATCTTTAATTAAAGTTTCCAAAGTAATTTTGGCAATTTCCCGTCTTAAAGGATCAAATGAAGAAATAACAATGGCTTCTGGTGTATCATCAATTATTAAATCGACACCTGTGACAGATTCGATTGTCCGAATATTTCTTCCTTCCCGACCAATCAAACGGCCTTTCATTTCATCGTTAGGCAATTCAATGGTGCTAACTGTTTGCAAACCCACGACATCATCAGCATATCTTTCCATGCTATTAACAATTAATTGTTTAGCAATTTCATGGGCCTCAACTTTGGCTTTAGCCTCAGCTTCTTTAATATAATCCATGATTTCTAGTTGCATATTGTTTTCAACTTTTTCCATGATTATATCATGAGCTTTTTCCTTACTAAATCCCGAAATTTTTTCCAACTCAGCTATTTCATCTTTTAATAGCTGATCCATTTTAGCTTCTTTTTCTTGTAAGCTTTCTTGTTTGGCTAATAAATTATTTTCTCTTTCTTGTAAAGTTAGATCTTTTTTTTGGAGCATTTCTTCCCGTTTATCGAGATTATTTTCACGACTCAATAACCGTTCTTCACTTTGAACAATTTCGGCCTTTTTTTCTTTAATCTCGTTATCAGTTTGTTGTTTTAATTCAAAAGATTCTTTTTTTAATTCTAATAAAGTATCCCTTTTATGTTTTTCGGCTTCTTTCTTAGCATCTTCTAAAAATTTACTAGCTTTATTTTCTTGGTTTTTGCCTTTTAAGTATTGAATTAGGGCAACAATAACGGCACCAATAACCAAGCCCACAACAAGAGCTAAAATGGACATTAAATTTTTATCCATTTTTTCTCCTCCAATTTTCTATAGATTAAAATTTTTCTTAATTCATCTATAATTTAATTATAACGGCAAATGCTAAAATTAGCAAGATTAAAAAAAGAACTGTTAATCCTTTTTTAAAATGTCAGTATAAAATTTTTTAGAAATGTCAGTTTTATTATATGCTAAAATATACCTTTTGAAAGGAGGTGTATTTTTAAATTAAATGAAAA
>CANRAJ010000055.1 GCA_947628545.1 uncultured Bacilli bacterium
ATTTTTTTATTTTTCTTTTATTTTTCCTTTTTCTGTTTAATAAGGAGTGTTTTTTATTTTTCACTCCTTATTACTGTATTAAAGTATTTTTTTTATTATTTTGTCTCTTCGGGGAAACCTTTCTTTTCCCCGATGACAACTAAAGGTCTTTTCATCGAACGCGTATTAATTGTTAAAATATATTCCCCTAAAATACCTAAGAAAAATAATTGAATGGCCCCAAGGAAGAAAACCCCAATTAATATGGCAGCGGTTCCGTATAAGTAAGAATTCCAATTTAAAATTTTTCGGATTAAAACATATACGGCTAAAATTGCAGAAATAACGCCGAGAAAAGCACTAACAAAAGTCGCTAACCGCATCAAGATTTTTGTATAAGAGGTAATGCCAATCATTGCCACATCATAATATTTCATAAAATTAAAGCCTGATTTACCACGCATACTTAAGGCTTGTTCATATTGGACAATTTTAATATCCATCCCAAATTCGGCAACTAAACCTTTTAAATAAGGACAGGGATCATCAATAGTGCGCATAACATCAATAAAAGCTTTATCATATAAACCAAAACCATTAAAATGTTGAATTTGTTTAGAATCAGATAATTTCCCAATTAATTTATAATAAACGGTTCTTAAAGCATACATTAATTTAGGTTCTGCGCTATGCGTTTTTTGGCCAACGACAACTTTATGACCACTTTCCCACTCTTTAACCATTTCGGGCAAAATTTCTGGAGGATCTTGTAAATCGCCAAAAACTAAAAAGGTCGCATCGCCTTGACCATACAACAAGGTGGCAAAAACATTTCGCGTAAAGCCAAAATTTTTAGCATTACGAATCCCTTTAACATTTTTATCTTTATCACAAATTTTACCAATTTCCTTCCAAGTACTGTCGGGAGAACAATCATCAACGAAAATAATTTCGTAATCATAATTACTTAATTCATTTTTAAATATTTTAATTAAGCGTTCATACATCGTTGCAATACTTTTTTCTTCCGCCCAACAAGGAATAGCAACCGAAATCATCTTTCTTTCTTTTTTACTCATTTTACTACCTACTTTCCTACATCTGTTGCTGGCTTCGTTTTTAACTAAGCGCCTTAATTATAACAAATATTTTTACCGATTACTAGCCCTATTTGACTTATTTAAAGGCATTCCCTATTGCATCAGTTGTTTTAATTTTTTAATAACTTTTTTCTCAATTCGCGAAATATAGGACTGACTAATACCTAGCATTTCGGCCACTTCTTTTTGGGTATATTCTTTGGAATTATTAAGGCCATAACGCAAGACCATAATTTGTTTATCTCGGGGATTTAATGACGAGATTTCATGGGCTAAATATTCTTTATCGATAGTTTTTTCATACATCCTTGGTACTAATTCCGCATCGGTACCCAAAATATCTTCCAAATGGAGTTCATTGCCATCAGCATCATAATTAAGTGTTTCCTCTAAGGAAACCTCACCCCGTCTTTTTTTATTTTTCCGCAGAAACATCAATATTTCATTACTAATACAACGAGAAGCATAAGTGGCTAATTTAATATTTTTATCAATTTTATAAGTATTAATTCCTTTAATTAAACCAATGGACCCAATGGAAACTAAATCTTCAATATCATAAGTGGTATTTTCATACTTTTTAGCCAGAAATACCACCAACCGTAAATTATGCTCAATTAATTTATTGCGAGCCGCAATATCGCCTTGTTGGGCCTTAATAAGTAAACTTATTTCCTCTTGTTTTTTTAAAGGGGGTGGTAATTTATCGGTGGCCCCGACAAAGAAAACTTCCCGATACTTCGTTTTAAAATACGCTAATAATTTTTCTAACATAGTTCCTCCAATAATTTATTATTTAAAAGGCAATTAATGCCTGACATATTAAACTTCTCGGGGGCTAAGCCAATAAGATAATTATGATATTTGTGATCATTAATTTCAATATAATTAATGGCAAAGCACTCCAGTAAACCTTCCTCGGCTACCGTTTTAAAGGGAACATACATGGGTATTAACTTACCCCTTGGCATAATCCCGGGTTCTACTAAAATAATGTATTTATGAGTAACCGGATCTTTTAATTTATTACCCGAATCTAAAAAGCCCTGGCAGGTAATGACTTTTTGGTTTTTAAAAACAATTTTAACTTGATAAGTATAATTATAGAGTTTTTTTATTTTTTTTAATTCTCTAAGGTAGGCCCCTAAAATAAGAGGACTTATAATTAATAACACTAAATAATTAATACTAAAGCCATCATGGATAAAAACTAAACCCTGAACCGAATAACTAAATTGCGTATTTAAAAAGTAAAGAAAGCCCCCTAAAATGATGCTGCACATATATAAATAAGAAAGATTCCGGAAAAAATATTTAGGGTCTTTATAACCATACGCTATTAACACCATAATTATGCTTACCCCCACTTTAAATAAAAATAATAGCATTGGCGATAAGGGCAAAAATAATATAATTAGTGATAAGGCCCCTAACAAACTCGCCCCAAGGATTCTTTTTAATTTAGCAAAGCGCTTTAACGCTAAATTAACGGTAAGTAACAGTAAAAAATCATAGGCCCCATTTAAGAAAAAAACTAAATCCACATAGATTGTCATGACTATCACCTTAAAAAAGCATAACAAAAAAAGCGACCATAAATTGTCGCTTTTGGTCACTTTGTTTTATTTTTGGCTTTTTTTAATTTTAAAATGTGCGCCATAAACTTAATATTGTTATCATAGAATCTTTTAATTCTTTTGGGTTCACATAAAAGGCGATATAACCATTCCAAATGTAATTTAATAAATACTTTCGGGGCTCTTTTTTTACTACCACTTAAAACATCAAAAGAACCACCTACGCCCATAAAGATACCCTTTTTAAACTCTTTTAAATGTTGATATATTAATTTTTCTTGGGCGGGAATTCCTAACGCCACTAAAACAATATCTGGTTCTAATTTTTTGATTTTTTGAAAAAAAGCATCTTTATCTGGAGTATATCCATTTTCCGCATATACAACTTGAGCCGCCGGATAATCACTTTTTATTTTTTCAACTAATTTGGTAATTACCTCTTCCTTCGCCCCCAGTAAAGCGATTTTTAAACCCTTTTTGCCGGCATACTTTAATAAGTAATCCGCTAAATCACAACCGGTAATCCGCTCTTTAATGGCAATATCTAACATATGAGCACTTTTGACAATACTGATGCCATCTGGTACTAAAGTTACCTTGGGATCTAATAAAATTGTATTTATTTCTTTATCACTTTGCCCCATCCAAAAGGTTTCCGGATTGGCGGTTACAATAAAGGTCCGTTCCTTTTGGGCTATTCTTTTATTTAAACATTCGCAAAAATCATTAAAAGAAGCCGCATATAATCTTTTAAAATATTCTTCCATCATTTACTCCTTATCCTGGTTATTCATTTTTATATTTATATTTTTAGTATAACAATTACTTTTTATTTTTGCATTACTTTTTAACATTTTTAGACAAAATTTGTAGAATTATCTTCTTTTTGGCTATAATCAATCGCCAAATCAATAATTTTATTAACTAAAGTCATATTTTTGCCAATCATGCTCACCCAATTATCTCCTAAGGTATTATTAAGTTGCATCATTGCCATTTGGACATATTGGACTTCGATTGTAAATAATGCTAAATAATTTAATATAATATCTGCTATAAAATAAAAATTATTTTCTTTTAATAGTAAATAAACTTTATGAAAATTATCCTCATCTAAGGAATGGAGATATTCTTCCTCATAATTACTATATACTAAATCCAGATAAGGAACATCTAAATACTTATGTAAAAACATCTTAAACACCTTTATCCTTTTGGGATTGTAAATAATATTTACTTATTAATTCTTCCAATGATATACCATATTTTTCTTGCATATCAGGGCTACTCATGACAAATATATCAGTTAGTATGCCATCATTAGTCACAAGCGATATATTTTTTTCCTTAAGAAATTCAATTTTAGATTTAAGTTCTTGAAGAGAAATATGACTAAGAATAGTTTGTTTTTTTTCTTTATCTATATTATATTGAGTACATAAATTTTTTATCTCTAATTTATTTTTAGTTATATTCCAAATCATTCCGATTTTGGCAAGGAGTTTTCCTCGTTTGCTTTCGGGATTCGTTCTTATTTTTTGCGCGCTAATCCATGCTCCTAAATTAACTTTTCCATGTTCATCATATGTATAGCCATCATTAGTCTTAAATTTTTGAGAAATTTCTAAATTGCCATAATGTTCATAATAGGTTTTAGCCAGTTCATATTTTTTTTGCCAGCGTTCTTCTAAAGAATTAACTGCAAAAAATGCAAAGCCAATTGATTGCAATAATTGGTGTCGTTCTTTAGATAAATTTGCAAAATTTTGCCTTTGAGTGCTGAGCCAAGTTCCCAAATTTATATCTCCATTTTCATCATATGTAAAACCATCATTTGTTTTAAAATTAAAAGGGACTTGCAAATTTCCATGATGTTCATAATAGGCCTTGGCAAGTTTATAATTTCTTTGCCATTGATCTTCCAAGGGCTTTAATACAAAATTTATATCTTGCAATTGTTGTTGTCTTTCCTTAGAAAACCTTGAAAAATTCATTCTTTGTTTCACAATCCAAGCCCCAAGATTTGTTAATCCATTTTCATCATATGTATAACCATCATTTGTTTTAAAATCAAAAGGGATTAATAAATTGCCATAATGTTCATAATAGGCCTTGGCAAGTTTATAATTTCTTTGCCATTGGTCTTCCAAAGGATTTAACGCAATATCGATGGATTGCAATAGTTGTTGCTTGGAAAAAGGTAAGTTTTTAAACATTTGTCTTTGTTTATTTAGCCAATTTCCCAGTTTTACCTCGCCCTTTTCGTCATAAGTATAACCATCATTCGTAGTAAAGTTCCGTGGAATAATTAAATTGCCATAATGTTCATAATAGGCCTTGGCAAGCTCATAATTTTTTTGCCATCGTGTTTCCTGAGGATTTAATACTAATTTTATTGATTGCAGTAGTCGCTGTTTTTCTTTCGACAAACTAGGAAAATTTTTTCTTTGCTGGTAAAGCCATGTTCCTAGATTTGTATTACCATTTTCAGCGTAGGTATAGCCATCATTTGTTTTGAATCTTTGGGGAACATTCAAATGGCCATGATGTTCATAATAAGCCTTGGCAAGTTCATATTTTTTTTGCCATTGGTTTTCAAGTGGATCTAAAACAAAATTAATAGATTCTAATAACAGTTGCCTTTGAGGTGATAAATTAGCAAAATTTCGTCTTTGTGTGCTGAGCCAAGTTCCCAGTTTTATTAAGCCATTTTCATTATAACTATAACCATCATTTGTTTTGAAAGTAAAAGGAATTAATAAATGGCCGTGATGTTCATAGTAGATTTTAGCAAAATTATAATTATCTTCCCAAGTTTTAGTTAATCTATCACTAACATATCTTAACATTTCAAATAAATCTTGATTTTCAATTTCAATATCGAAAGAAGCATCTTTTATTTTTATCTTTCGATGATGACCAGGTCCCTTGCTTTGAACCTCTTTAAGGCGATCACTTAAATTATTTTCTAAGTTCTTGATAAAATCAAAATTATTCGTTAAATCAATAACAATTGGCGCAATTAATTTTTGAATTAACTCTTCTTTAGACGTATTTTCTTGATAAGTAATATCTCTCGATTTACACATTTTGCTTAATTCTTCTATTGAACATTTTTCTAATTCATTAAACTTATCTTTAGTATTTCCACGAACTGCCAGAGCACGGCCTAATTGTTCAAAATAAACCATATCTGAACTTGTACCTCGACCCATGATAACGCCATCTACATTGGGCGCATGAATACCTTCATTATATTGATTTATGGCAAACATTACCCGCAGTTTATTAGGAACTTTTTCCCCGTCTAGCGTAACATCATTATAAAAGGCCTCGCGATTTTGTTTACCCTTTTTTCCCATTTTATTAGTTGAGGCATAAATAACAATATCTTCTTCCGGAACAAATTGTTTAAACCATAAAAGTGCTTCTTTTTTAATCGTTTCGATATCATTGGTACCTTCTTCAGCACAAGGTGGACAAAAATAAATATATTTCCCTTGGGGTTTGATATTTTTTGGCAAAATTTGAGGAATACTAGGGGCTTCATGAATCCTTCTTTTAATATCCGTAAGAAGAGCCATATATTCTTGATATTCTTTAGACGAAGCATCTAATTTTTGCACTCTTTCTTCTAAGTTTTTTTCCACACCCATTAAATTAGTATAGGCACTTTTATATATTGGCTTAGGTAAAATACCATCGATCATGGCATCACATAAATCATATCGACTAGCTATTTTTCGCGAGAATAATTCATTAGTATCGGGATTAGCCATGTCTCTTTCATATATTGTTCCTCTATCTCGTACGGTATAAGCGGTCATTCCCAATATTTTCATCTCTGGATGAGTAGCAATCATAGCATTAATTCTATTTCCCCATATGGGAGCCCCAAGATGATGAAATTCATCAAGAATTAGCAAGTCACAAGCAATATTTGCTATCTCTTTCCGATCTAATGATATAAAACTATGATAGGTTCTAAATTCTAAATTAGGAAAATCTCTTTTTAAATCTAATTGGGGATTATCGGCAATTAACTTTTTTAAATGTTCAATGATGCCATTTGAGGGTACGACATAAACAATTTTTTGACTCTTATTATCATAAGCCAGTTGTAAAGCATTATAGGATTTACCAGTCCCCGTGGCATGAACAATTCCCACGACCTTTTCCCCAGTTGCAAAAGCCGCTTTTATTTTTTGGTAACTAGCCACATTGTGTTCATATAAACCGACAGTTTGATATTCATTATTATTCATCGCTATCATCCTCAACGAGTTCTATATCAATAAAATGTTGTCCCGATATATCCTGTTCGATGATTAAAACCGCATCATTTTTCATAATTTGCGCATTAAGTTCATCGGCCTCTAAAACTATATCTTTAATTCCCGTATCTGTCATTACTTTAAAGCCAATTTTTGTTCGATTCATAATATCTAATAATGCTCCATTTTGATATTGTTCAGGAATATATACTTCCATTACTTTGCCAATTGTTTTAATCATTAGTTCACTTCCTTCAATAAGTTTTATCTCGTGAAATCCTTACCTTAATGCTAGTTTGTTACAATTTCATTATACCAGTTATAAAAGAATTTTAAAAGATTATTCAAGTATAGAAGCCAATTTTTGGCAAATAATAAAAATGGTGAATAGCATGAATCCAATCATTAAACGGCTGCAAAAAGAATTTAGCCAAAATCCGGATTTTAAAATAAAAGAAATAAAGTGCCATGCCCTAAAAACAATTTACGTTGTTTTTATGGAAACGATTGCCAGTAGCGATAAAGTAAATGATTATATTTTAAAACCCTTAATTAATTATCCGCATAAAGCGCAAATTACGGCGAATAACTTAAATAACTTTTTAGCCGGCCCCAATCAAAGTACCGTGCAAAAACCAGATGAAGCCGAGTTTTACTTAACTAATGGTTTTACTTTAATTATTTTAAATACCAAAATCTTAGCCGTCGAAACGAAAGCCGATTTAACGCGCAGCATTGCTCCAACCGAGGTTCAATCAGCAATTAATGGACCTAAAGAAGGATTTACCGAAAATTATCAAACGAATATTGGTTTAATTAAAAGACGCATTAAAACAGCCGATTTAAAAATTATTAATCGTTATATAGGCCGCGATACTAACACTGCGGTAGGTCTACTTTATTTAGCTAAAATTGCCGATACTAAATTAGTCGCTGAGGCCTTAAACCGTATTGAGAAAATTGATATTGATGGGATTGTTGATTCTTCTTCCCTCGCTTTTTTAATTGAAGAAGAAAATAAAACGGTTTTCC
>CANRAJ010000056.1 GCA_947628545.1 uncultured Bacilli bacterium
TTATCATCACATTATCGGTTCCTGAAATTTTGATGGCAAATTGGAATAACTGTCACATTTCTATTTTAATTGCACAAAAAGAAAACAATTAATATTGTTTTCCCACATAAACTTTAGTTATTGCCTTGTTACCACAGACAATGCAATTGCCATCAACGGCTTCATCTTCAATTAAACACCGCGTTTTCATTGTAGTATCTTCTTTTATTTTTTGTTCACATTCACTTTTGCCACACCAATTGATTTTGACAAATCCCGGTTTAGTAGCCGCAATGTCTTTTAATTCTTCATAGGTAGTGGCTTGATAAATCATACTATCACGTCTTTTTTTGGCTTTATCATACATATCTTTTTGCATTTGATCCATTAAAATATTAATTGTCGGTAAGACATCTTCAAAGGATACAGTTGTTTTTTCTAAAGTATCTCGTCGAACTAAAGTAACTTGATTTTGGCCTAAATCGCGAGCGCCTAATTCAACGCGAATAGGATAACCTTTAACTTCGGCTTCGGCAAACTTAAAACCTGGCGTTTTATTAGAATTATCTACCTTATACGTAATATGATTTTCTTTTAAGGATTTTTCCAATTCTGTTAATTTCGCAGAAACATCGCCAATTGGAATAATAATGACTTTCCATGGCGCAATTTTTGGTGGAAGCACTAAACCATTATTATCACTATGAGTCATAATTAGGCCCCCAATCATGCGGGTTGTAGTCCCCCAACTGGTTTGATAAGGCGTTGCCAACTTATTATCTTGATTCACAAATTCAATGCCAAAGGCCTTAGCAAAATGATTGCCAAAATAATGACTTGTACCATTTTGCAAAGCATAACCATCGTACATCATGGCCTCAATTGTATATGTTTCTTCGGCCCCCGCAAATTTTTCTTTTTCGGTTTTTTTACCAGTTATAACCGGCATGGCTAAATATTCTTCTTGGAAATTTTTATAAATTTCTAACATTTGCAAGGTTTCTTTTTTCGCATCTTCCGCCGTAGCATGCATCGTATGACCTTCTTGCCATAGTATTTCCCGACTTCTTAAAAAAGGCCGGGTTGTTTTTTCCCAACGGACAATTGTACACCATTGGTTATATAAAAGCGGTAAATCCCGATAGGAATGAATTATTTTTTTAAAATGATCGCAAAATAAAACCTCACTTGTTGGTCTGACACATAAGCGTTCATCTAATTTTTCTTTGCCCCCATAAGTAACCCAAGCGACCTCAGGAGCAAAACCTTCGACATGTTCTTTTTCCACATTTAAAAGGGATTCGGGGATAAACATCGGCATTTGCACATTTTCATGACCCGTTTCTTTAAACTTTTGATCTAAAACTGCGACCATTTGTTCCCAAATAGCATAACCTAAGGGGCGAATTATCATACTTCCTTTTACCGTCGAATAATCAACTAAATCCGCTTTTTGACAAACATCGGTATACCATTTAGCAAAATCGACATCCCGATTGGTAATTTCTTTAACTTCCATCTTACTCCCCTGTTTCTTTTTCCACATCAAATTCTTGTAATTTACCATTTTCTAAAAGAATTTCATTAACTTGTTTGGTCGCACTATTTAGTTTTTCATTACAAAATTTCACTAATTTCATGGCTTCCGTATATTTATTAATTGCATCATCTAATTCGACATTGCCACTTTCTAGTTCTTTCACGATTATTTCTAATTCATCTAAAGCATTTTCAAAAGATTTTTCCATTATTTTTCTCCTTTACCTAAATTGTTTAAATCGTATCTTTTACGAGCCCGACATAATTCATTTTTACTTTCCCTGTTGCTAGCACTGTAACCTAAATAAAATTTTCTAGCCCATTCTAATGCTTCTTGGGAATCTTCATATTCATGGGTCCAGGCTAAAGAACCATCACTATTTGTTTGATATACAACGTATTTTTCCGTAGCACCATCGTAAGTTAAACCAATAGCATCACCCTGCTTCGTCACAATACTGGTTTTAATTTCTGAAGGATTGATGGTAAATAAAGCATCATTATAAATTTCCCGAATTTCCGCAAGGACAATTTGGCCATCAATTAATTCGGGATTGGGAAAAATAGACATTTGATTTTTTTCCGTATCTACTAATTCTTCAATTATTAATTCAGGGCAATGATTTTTTTGTTGCATTAAGGAATTAATTTGGCTATCAATTTTGGCCGGTGTTTCCTTGGCACAAATTTCTTGCCAAAGAGACCAGTTTTTATCATAATCATTTAAAGATTTAATAAAATCAGGAATTAGCCGAATAGTTAATATTCCAGGAATAAAGCTTAAAAAACCAAAAAATTGAAAATGCGATGCTGTAACACTCAAACTAAACATTGCTATTGTCAAAGTTAAGCCCATAATAATATATAATAAACTATATAAAATATCCCAATTTCTATCTTTTTTTAACCGTTTTGGATCTTTTAAAATATTTTTTTTCGCTTGTAATAAATTAATTAATGTATCACAATAATCAGCCTTTAAATTTTTTCGCCCTAAAGCATTTTTAATTTCTTCATCTAAATTTACTAATCTTTCATAATAACTTGTCATTTTCCTACCTCTTTTTTACTTTCAATAGCCGTTACTTTGGCATGAGCCTCGCCTTGATGAAACCGAATTGTCAATTCATCATTTACTGCAATATTGGCACTATCACTTATAAGTTTACCATCTTTTTTAACTAAAGAATACCCTTTTTCTAAAATATTTAACGGATTTACTAATTTTAAGGTATTAACTAAAAGATTCAACTGATTTTTACTTTTTTCCATTAAACTTAACGGATTTTTTAAAATATAATTATCCGTTACTTTAACAAGTTTCTGATTTTTTAACATTATAATTTTTTCTAAGGCCTTGCCTAAATCTTGATGGAGTTGCGCATATTTTTGTTCTTTAACCTCGTAGATGGCTAAAGGATTTTTTAAAACAAAACTATTTTTAAAATTACGTAAAGTAATAAACCGGGTATTAATCATATTTTTAATATTTTTATTGAGACGAATCCGATAATTATCAATTAAAGTATTAAGATCAATAATGGTTGGTACGGCCATTTCCGCGGCACCCGTGGGAGTTGGAGCCCTTAAATCAGCCACAAAATCGGCAATCGTCCAGTCAATTTCGTGACCAACCGCCGAAATTATTGGCGTCTGGCATTCATAAATAGCCCGCGCCACAGTTTCTTCATTAAAGGCCCATAAATCTTCAATGGAACCGCCGCCCCGACCTACAATAATCGTATCAACTCCAAAGGCATCAGCCCGCGCAATTTGCGTAACTATATTTGCCGCGGCCTCTTTACCTTGCACTAAAGTGGGAAACAAAATGGCCTGGCACAATGGAAATCTTCTTTTAATTGTACTCATAATATCGCGAACCGCCGCTCCTGTTGAGGCCGTAATAACCCCAATTTTTTCGGGATACTTTGGAATGGGCTTTTTATGTTCGGGATTAAACAGGCCTTCACTAGCTAATTTTTTCTTTAATTTTTCGTATTCAATATAAAGCGCACCTAACCCATCAACTTGCATTTTTTCTACATATATTTGGTAACTTCCTTGAGGGGGATAAGCACTAATACGGCCTTCGACTAAAACATTCATTCCATCTTCGGGAACAAAATCAAGCGTTGCGGCTTCCCGACTAAACATCACGGCACTAAGCCGGGCATAATCATCTTTTAATGTAAAATAAAGGTGCCCGCGCGTATGATTTTTAAAATTACTTATTTCCCCTTTTAAATAGACTTTATTTAAAAAAGGATCGCGGTCTAAAAGCGTTTTAATATAATTATTAAGTTCACTAATATTTAAATATTTATTTTCTTCCATGCGTAATTTCCTCTCTTATAGCCGTGATTAAAGCATAATTTTTCGTATAAGCGGCAATCATTTCGGCCGCATCCGTAATTTCTAATACAGCAGTTTTATTTTCACTATAAATTAAAGTCGTATTAGTAAGGTAATCAAGGGCTTTCTCATAAAATTCCGGCGTTAATAATTGATATAACCGATCAAAGATATAGCCATATTCTTCCCCATAATTTTGATAAAAGTTTGTAATATCTTCTTTAATCGCATTTTGCCGTTTGGCCTCATAATCAAGATAATCCGCAAATAAAACTTTTTGCCGGATACCATACCAATCTTTGCCATGCTTAGAAGCCGAAATATTATGAATAAAATTATCTAAATGATATTCATTATCAAAAATACCTAAGGCAAGTTCTTCGGTATCCGTTTCAATAATACCCCAATTTTTACCTAAACGATCCCAATAGCCCATGAAAATATCGTAACCATATAAAATAATGATTTCTTGAAATAAATTAGGAATTTGCATGGCAAGTTCGGGATTAGAACCATATTTTTGTTCTAAAAAAAGGCGAATTTCATTTAAGGAAGAACTGGCCTCGCGCGTTAAACCTAACTCTTCGGCCGTTTGAAATGAACCGAGATCACTTAAATTAGAACTTACAACATAAACAGCTGATTCATCCGTTAAATTAGGCATAACTAAATAAATATCTGGAGCAATTAAGCCCACTTGTCTTAAAATAAACGAATTAATTAATTCATTAATCGCCAAATCATAACTTATTAGCCGGTCTTCGGCATCTTGGGCCTTTTTCACATAAAAATGCCCCATTGTTAAAGTCAATGGTTGGGCCAATTCACATTTTTTGATTTGATTAAGATCTTCTTTGGTAAAAGTCATTCTTTAATAATCCTATCTAAAACGGCATTAATAATTTTACGAACGGCTTCATCGCTATATTTTTTGGCTAGTTCCACGGCCTCATTGATAACGACAACCTCAGGCGTATCGGTATAAGTTAATTCATAAATGGCCATCCGCAAAATCGCGGCTCCACTTTTATCAAGCCGATCAATTGTCCATTCTTTCATGTGTTTATTGGCAACATCATCAATTTTATCTTGATAAGTAACAACACCAAAAACAATGTCTTTTACAAATTCATTTGCGATATTTAAATTATTCTTAATGACTTCTTCCACATCAAATGCCACTTTTTGATCTTTATAAATATCTATTTGATATAAAATAATCATAATTTTTTCCCGTAGTTCGCTTCGCGTTAATGCCATGTTTTACCTCTTCTCTTATAACTAAATTATAGCAAATATTCTTGGGTTTTTATAGTTATTTTTTTAAATTATTACTTTATTTTTAAAATATCTAAATCAACATCCCCATTTATTCCTGGGATAGAACCAATATTCGAAAATTGCCACATATCATACCCTTCATAAGATGTTTTACTCGTATAATGGGCAAGCCAAATCCGATCGTAAGATGATGTAAAGAAATTTTCTAAATAAAACTTACTCCCATAAAGCATTCCTTTATAACCTGCCTCTTCCACAGTTTTAAGAAAACTATGGGCCATATCATTTAAATCATTAAAGTTTAAATGATATGTATTCCAACTACTCCAATTTTCCCAGTCAAAACAAATTGGTAAATCTAACTTCGTATCCTTTAATGTTTTTATAATCCATTTGGCTTCCGCGATTGCATCTTTTTGACTCGCCGCTTTACTATAAAAATAAATTCCAATTTTTAATCCCGCATCTTGGGCTTTTTGCAAGTTTTGCTTAAAATACGGATCAATATTTATTTCATCACCAATTTTAGTTTTATTTCCAATTCGCATCATAACAAAAGTTGCTCCCGCTTCTTTTACGGCTTCAAAGTCAATATCTCCTTGCCATTTGGAAACATCAATGCCCATTTCCGTATCTTTAGTTAAATATTTCTTTTGGGCATCAGCAAAAGTTAAATTTTCGTGCGTTGCCGGTGGCGTTACCGAATCATTTGGTTTTTGGACATTTAAAGTCAGATTATGATTGGCTTGATTCCCGGAATCGTCCGTAACAACAAATCTAATTTTATAACTACCTTCCGTTTTTAAGTCATAATCGCCTTCAATTTTACAATCTAAATACCGGTCATAGTTATCAGCCATCGTTACTAAATTACATAAATTATCTTCATAATTTATATCGATAGTTTTTGCACCACTTCCAAATATTTTAGGATTCGTTTCATCAACTACATTATAAGTTATTTCGTAATCATATTCTTTATTACGATACTTAATTTTAATTTTTTGACTTTGTTTGCCCACATCTGTCGTTTTTAAAGGATCATTTTTAATTTCGCCATTGGTTTCTTTAATAATATCTTGAATATTTACTTTACTATAAACCTCAATATCTTGATTCTTTAATTTTAAAACAAAATTATCAGGCAATTTACCAGGACCATTAAAAGTAAAAACTAAACCAATAATTAAAGTTAAAACAATAACGATGAGCCAAGCATACTTTTTTAAAAATTTTTTCATCTTTAACCCGTTCATTAAATCACCTAATTTAATTATATCACTTATCCATCATAATTAATAATATTAAGATAATGTTTTATTATAGAAAAGACATAAAATCATTAATTACCAAATAAAATTATAAGGGAATATGAAAAATAAACAATATGATAAATTACTTTTTTTAGCAGTTTTACTTATTGCTATTTTTGGAATCATTATGATTTATTCTGCCAGTTCGATTTGGGCGGAATATAAATATAATGATCCGTTTAAGTTTGTTAAATCCCAAAGTTTTTTTCTCATTTTAGGAGTTATCGCTATTATCGTTTTAAGTAAAATAGATTATCATTTATATGAAAAAAAAGCTAATTTAATTTTGCTTCTTTGTTTAACACTCTTAGTTTTAGTTTTAATCCCGGGCATTGGTAGTATCCGCAATGGTTCGAGAAGTTGGTTTGGTTTTGGGAGTTTAGGAATTCAACCAAGTGAGTTTGCTAAACTGGGTTTAATTATTTATGTTGCCAAATACTTAAGTCGCAATAATCGCATCATTAAAGATATTAAAAAAGGTGTTTTACCTCTTTTACTGGTTATTGCCACTTTTTTTCTTTTAATAATGCTGGAACCTGATTTTGGAACTGCCATGGTAATTGTTTTAACTTTAATATTAATGATTTTTATCTCGGGTGTCAAACTTTCTTTTTTTATTAAAGTGGGTTTACTAGGGCTTTTAGGTATTGTGGCCTTAATAATTGTTGCTCCTTATCGAATGCTTAGAATCATCTCTTTTTTAAATCCTTGGAGTGATCCTTTGGGTAGTGGTTATCAGATTATTCAGTCTCTTTATGCTATTGGTCCCGGGGGACTACTCGGTCAAGGTTTTTTAAAGTCTCGGCAAAAACAATTCTATCTTCCCGAACCCCAAACCGATTTTATTTTCTCCATTATTTCCGAAGAATTTGGCTTTTTAGGTATTTTAATTGTCACCGCCTTTTTTGCCTTTATTACCTATCGAATTATTAAAATAAGTTTAAAATCTCATGATTTATTTGCTAAATATTTAAGTTTTGGCCTCGGTGGGGGTATCATTGTGCAAGCCCTTTTAAACATTGCCGTTGTTATTGGTTTAATTCCCGTCACCGGAGTAACATTACCTTTCTTTAGTTATGGGGGATCTTCATTACTTGTTAGTATGGCCAGTATTGGAATTATTTTAAATATTTCGAAAAACAAGTAAAATATAATTGACACACGAACATACATTTGTTATAGTTTATTTATGTTCATAGTAAGGGGGAATGAATATGAATAATGTTGTATTAAAAAATGAAGAAAAAATTGAAAATATGATTTATGAAATAAGAGGAAAGCAAGTTATGCTAGACTCTGATTTAGCAACATTATATCAAGTTGAAACCAAAAGAATTAATGAAGCTGTAAGAA
>CANRAJ010000057.1 GCA_947628545.1 uncultured Bacilli bacterium
AGTAAAAGTTGCTTTGATGAAGATTATCACACTGGGGCTAGATTATGTAATCAAGAAAATGATTTAATATTTAAAACTAAAATTGGCTTAATGTATGTATCAGATTATGCTTATTCGGCATATCCTAAGGCCTGGAATACTATTGTTGAAGAAACAGGGTATGACCAAACAGAAGTAAAAAATAATAATTGGATGTATATGGGATTACATGATTTCGCCATCTCACGTACACTTACGGGGCATGGAGCAAGGGCTATATATGCAAATGGTTTTATTCGGGCTTCTTATGCATCGGCGGCCAATCCATTACGTCCTGCCTTTTATCTTGATTCATCTACTAAACTTGCCAGTGGCGATGGCAGCAAAACTAATCCCTATCGTTTGAATTTAAATTAAAAAAGACTTGCAAATATATATATATATATATAATAAAAGGGAAAATAGGTGGTAAATATGAAACACAATTTTCCTTTTTTAATTTTGTTAGTGATTGTTTTAGCGGGTTTAAATATTTATCAATATCTTAATCCCCGGGAAATTTTAATTGAAAATAAGCCATCATTAAAAGAAAATAATAACTTAATAAGTATGTTAGTTGAACAAGAAAATGGTGAATATCAAGAATTAAAGGATACTAATTGGCCGGGAAGTGAGTATGTTTTAAATGAATCCCTAAGCGGTTGTGAAAATGGTGGAAAAATAAGCTATATAAATAAGGAAATTAAGGTGCAAGCAACTAGTTCCGATCGTTGTTATGTTTATTTTGCTTTTAAAAAACCTTATCATGAAACGTGTCAAGATGATAGTGCCACTTGCAAATTGGTTAAAACAACCTTAACTGACGAAAATCTAATATATCATAAAACAAACTATTTAAATAAAATAGAATTAGTTAATAAAGAGTTAAGTGCGAATGATGAATCTTATCGTTATAGTGGGGCCAATCCGGATAATTATGTTTGCTTAGATGGAACAACAGTGGAAGGTAATTGTGCAACAGAAAGTGATTTATATCGAATAATTGGTTTATTTAAAAATGATCAAGATCAATATGAAATGAAATTAATCAAATATGATTATGCTACGAAAGACGAACTAGGAGACAATATTAACGCTCCTGGTGGGGCCTATATGGGTAATTATGGTGGCACAAAAGAAAATTATCAAGGAAATAATGCTGCGAATATCGCAGCCTATCGTTGGAATAGTACTAAAGGGCCAAGTCTTGAAGATGGAAATACGAATATGTGGCGCCAAAGCAATTTAAATAAAATAAACTTGAATCAATTTTATTATAATTATATAACAAGCAAAGTAAGTAATTTAAGTAAGCATATAACGGAACATAAATGGTCAATCGGAGGATTCCCATATTCGAGTATTTATACTCCAAAACAATTATATGATAGGGAATTAGGCACGGAAAAATTAAAGGTTGATGCCCAAAATTGTTATGATGAAAATGATAATAGTACAGCCCGAAAGTGTACTGATGTGGATCTAACATATTCTGATGAAATAGGTTTAATGTATGTCAGTGATTATGGCTTTGCTGCCTATCCCGAAGCATGGAATACTAAGACGGGTAACGGGGGATATAGTTTAGATGATATAAAAACAAATAATTGGATGTTTATGGGTTTGGTAGAATGGGCAATTTCGCGTAATTCAGTAAATGGTGGTTATTCGGGATATATCTACATCTTGGGTTTTGTCGATACTACTTACGTGTACAACACTCAAGGTGTGCGACCAACCTTCTATTTAGATTCTTCAACCAAAATAGCCAGTGGCGAAGGTTCATATGATAAACCTTATCGTTTATTATTAAATTAGTTATTTACTAAAGAATAATTTACCTTTAAAATAGAAATATGAGGTAAATATGTTTGCAAAAGTCATTATTGAATATGCTACGAAGAAATTAGATCAAACTTTTATTTATAAAGTTCCTTTAGTCTTGCAAGCAAAAATTAAAGTAGGGATGAAAGTTTTAGTCCCTTTTGGAAATAAAAAAATTTATGGTTTTGTTTTAGAATTAAGTAATAAAGCCGAAGAGAACTTTGCGATTAAAGAAATAGAAAAAATCGTCGATGAAGAATTAGTTTTAAATGAAGAATTATTGCAAATTGCCGATTATTTATGTACAACGACTTTATGTCCTAAAATAAGTGCTTTACAAACGCTTTTACCATCGAGTTTTAAAGCCAAAAGGCAAAAAAGTAATTATGAATTAAGTGATACTTTCGTCAAACTTAATCCGGAAGCCAATATTTATGCATATCAAAAAAATAATGCCCGGGCATTAAGGCAATTAGCAATCATTGACCAACTGGAAAAAAATGGTTCAATGTTAAAAAAAGATTTAGCAAGTAGTAGTTTAAATACCTTAATTAACAATAATGTTGTGCTTTGTTATAAAGTACCTAAGTATCGGCTAAATCAAAATAAGGGTCAAGCCCATCGTGTAATCTTAACCGTAGAACAAGATAAAGTATATAAGCAAATAAAAGCTGCCTTAAATCATCAGGAAACCTTTTTGTTATATGGTATAACTGGTAGTGGCAAAACGGAAATCTATTTAAAATTAATTGCTGATGTCGTTAAGAAAGGAAAAACGGCTTTGTTGTTAGTTCCCGAGATTGTTTTAACAGCCCAAATTGTGAAAAGATTTTATCAAGAATTTGGTTCGCAAGTTGCCATTTTACATAGTGCTTTATCCGAAGGAGAAAAACATGATGAATATTTAAAAATAAAAAGACAAGAGGTAAATATTGTAATTGGTACGCGGAGTGCGGTGTTTGCTCCATTAGAAAATATTGGGATTATCATTATTGATGAAGAACATAGTGTGACTTTTAAGCAAGAAAATACGCCTCGTTATAATGCCAAAGATATCGCAAGTTTCCGGGCTAAATATCATAATATTCCTTTAGTTTTAGGGAGTGCGACGCCGCTTTTAGAAACTAAAGCGCGCGCAGATAAAAAAGTATTTACGCTTCTTACCTTAAAATCGCGCGTGGGAAAAGCCGTCTTACCCCAAATTCATATTGTCGACATGTTGCCCGAATTAAAAAGGCGCAATCATATTTTGAGTGCTTTATTAAAAGAAAAAATCCAAAAACGGCTGGAAGCCCACGAACAAATTATTTTACTTCTTAATAGGCGGGGTCATTCGACATATATTAATTGTAGTAATTGTGGTTTTATTTATAAATGCCCTAATTGTGATATTACTTTAACTTATCATAAAAGTAGTAATAATTTAATATGTCATTATTGTGGTTATCAAAAACAAAAAGATAATTTGTGTCCAAAATGTGGAGAAGATGGCCTTAATTATTATGGCTTAGGAACCGAAAAATTAGAAGAGTTTGTGGCGCGGGAATATCCTGAAGCGCGGATAATTCGAATGGATCAAGATACCACGAGTAAAAAGGGCGCTCATCAAAAATATATCGAGGCCTTTTTAGCCGAAGAATATGATATTTTAATTGGGACCCAAATGGTAGCGAAGGGACTAGATTTTCCTAAAGTAACTTTAGTGGGGGTTATTAATGCTGACAATTCTTTAAATATTCCCGATTTTCGGGCTAATGAAAATACTTTTGCCCTTTTAAATCAAGTCGCCGGTCGCAGTGGCCGAAAAGAATTACAAGGTGAAGTAGTCATTCAAACCTTTAATCCCGACAATTTTGTAATTAAATGTGTAGCCCAAAATAGTTATGATACTTTTTATCAGACGGAGATGAATATTCGAAGACAACTTAAATATCCCCCTTATTATTATTTAATTGGGTTAAAAGTCGTGGGTAAGGATTATCATAAAACTTTAGCCGAGGCCCAAAAAATTAAAAATTATTTAAAAACCAAAGTGGCTCAAGAAACCATTGTTTTAGGACCAACAACGGCCTTAATTTTAAAATATAATAATGAATATCGTTTCCAAATTATTATTAAATATCGTTTTGATGAAGAACTTAAAAATATTTTAAAAGAAATTGATACGATGTATGTTCTGAATAAAGATATTAATGTAGAAATTGATGTTGATCCCTTACATCTTTAAATTAAGTCCTTGGCTAAGAATATAGGCAATTAGAAAAATTATTAAGGTATTTAAAGATAATAAATGCGACCAGGGAAGCAGAATAATTAAGGAACTAATGATGAACCCCCAGATGAGAGAGTGGCAAAAATGATGATATTTCTGCATTATTTTAGTTGTAAATTTAGCCCCTAACCAAATGCCGGTAAAATCACCAATAAAATAACTGATTAAAGGGATAATTAGTAAGGGCTTAGTTAAAACATTAGCACTAATAGATTTATATAAATAGTAAGGACCTAAAATCATCATAATCATAGAACCACTAATGCCAGGAATAATGGTAATAAAACCATCTAAAAAGCCACATAACGCCAAAAAAGCCAGAAATGGTAGCCCTAACTTCGGAAAATGGGTAATAACGATTGGGGTTGAAGGAACTAACTGGGCTAACCACAATAAACTACAAAAACCAAATAAAAAAGGAAAAAGGCGGAATTTAAACTTTTGTTGGTGGTAAAAAGCAGGTAAAGATAATAAAACTAAAAAAGCAAAAAATATTTTAATACTGTAGGGGAAACTCATAAAACAAAATTCTATAATTTTGGCAAAAGTAATAACACCGATGAAACCGCCGATTATAAGTTGAATAAGATAGGGATAATCTTGCCCGAAGTTTTCTAAGTGCTTTGTAAAGTTTGTAAACTCGCCTGATAAGTAGAGAATTGTCCCGCCACTGATGCCGGGAATAAAGGAAGCAATCCCAATAAATAGGCCTACTATAAAGTATTTCATAATAAAGATTATGTTGAATAAGTTTTTAATATGTGCTAAACTTAAAAGTAGGAGAGTGATAATTATGTGGTGGATTATTCCGGTTGTCATTATAGTTTTAATTGTTTTATGGTTAGGAGGTACTTATAACAGTTTAGTGTCTTTACGGAATCGGGTTAAAGATCAATGGGCGCAAATTGATGTCCAATTAAAAAGAAGATTTGATTTAATCCCTAATTTAATTGAAACAGTCAAAGGTTATACGAAACACGAAAAAGATACTTTAGAAGGCGTGGTAAAAGCTCGTAATGCTTATGCTTCAGCCGTTACACCTGAAGATGCGATGAAAGCTGATGGGGAACTTACGCAAGCTATTTCTAAACTATTTGCCTTGGCTGAAAGTTATCCTGATTTAAAAGCCAATACCAACTTTTTAGAACTTCAATCTGAACTTACGGAAACCGAAAGCAAAATTGCTAGTGCACGACAATTTTATAACGATGTAGTTATGCAATATAATACCAAAATTGAAGTAGTGCCAAGTAATATTGTTGCCAAGCTTTTTAAATTTACGAAGGAAGCTTTCTTTGAAGCAAATGAAACCGAACGTAAAAATGTTGAAGTAAAATTTTAAAAGCGTTGAATAAACGCTTTTTTTAAAAGAGGTTAAAAATGAAAAAAATAATTTTATTGTTGTTATTATGTTTTCCAATCACAGTTTTGGCGGATGTCGATTATGATATTGATCATTATTTAATTGAAGCCCAAATTAAAGAAAATGGCGATATGGATGTAGCGGAAGCAATATATTTAAATGGTGAGTTTAATGGTTATGAACGCGATATCGTCTACGCTAGTTTAAGTAGCGATGATTTATATAATGCCAAGGGAATAACAAATATTCAAGTATTTGGCACTTATACCGATGCTGCCGATTTTAATATTTTTCAAAAAGAATATTCTTCTTTTAGAGAGACTCTCAGTGCTTATAATGGCGAAAGTAATAAATATATCTTAACCAATTTAAATTATGGTTATCGTCTTCGCATGTATATGCCTGCTGATAACGAAACTGTGGCCTTTATTATTAAATATACAGTTGATGATGCGGCTATTTTACATAATGATGTAGCGGAATTAAATTGGAACTTTATTGGTTGGGATTATGAAGATGATATTAATGATTTACAAGTTAAGGTTCATTTGCCTAAAGCCGATGATAGTGATTATTTTCGTATCTGGGCTTCTTCCCAAACTAATTTAAGTGGAGAAATAAATAAATTAAATAATCAAGATGTTTTGGCAACTACAGAAAGGTTAGAGGCCTATGATCCTTTGACAGTTCGTTTAACTTTTAATCCCGAATTATTAGATGCTAATTTAGTCCAAAAACAAAGTGGTGAAGATAAGTTTGAAGCAATCTTAGCCGAAGAACAAACTAAGGCCGATGAAGCCAATGCCTTAAGAAAAACAATTAAGCAAAAATACTATGGAATAATGGGGGCCACAATTATCTTTTACATCACTTTAATTGCCGTTTGGATTTATACTTATATTAAATATGATAAAGAACGGAAACCACAATTTAATTTAAAATATAATCGGGAATTTATCGATGATTATAATGTCGAGGTTGTGGATTATTTAATGCATAAAAATATAACTAATAATGCTTTAAGTGCATCAATTATGAACTTAATTTATAAGAAAAATATTAAATTAGAAGAAATTCCTGATTTGAAGAAAAAAGAATATCGTTTTATTTTAGTAAATCGCGATAATTTAAATGAAACGGAAAACTTGTTAGTTGATTTTCTCTTTAATAAAGTGGGTAAAGATAATGCTTTTACGACGACAGAGTTAAAAAAATACGCGAGTGGGACGAAAACTTGCAGTAGTTTTTTAAATACTTATACAAGTTGGAAAACGTCCGTTATTGCCGATGGGGAAAAAGAAGAGTTTTTTGAGAAGAAACCCGTTGTTATGCCCGTCGTTATGCTTTTTGCCGCCATTTTTGTTTCAGCTTTAGCGGGTCTTTTAAATGTCGAAGCCATTTTCTGTTATACTCCTATTTTTGGCGCAATTGCTTTCTTAGTGTATTCGCTAATATTTACCAAGAAAACGGCTAAAGGAATTGAACATTATGCCAAATGGACGGCTTTTAAAAATTTCTTAAATGATTTTGGAACTTTTGAATTAAAAGAATTACCGGAAATTGCCTTATGGGATCGGTATTTAGTTTATGCCACTATTTTCGGTCTAGCCGATAAAGTAGAAAAAGCCATGAGTGTTCATATTAAAGAAATTGGGGTTGATGATTATGTGTATAATTCTATCTTTATCTATAATAATATTAATATCGCCCCGGTGCTTGACACGGCCTTTACATCCGCAATTAACAATGCGCAAGCAGCCGTAAATCGGGCGAATGCGGCCTCTAGTATGAGTAGTGGTAGTGGCTTTGGCGGCGGATTTTCCTCCGGTGGCGGCTTCGGCGGCGGCGGAGGCGGTGGCCGTGGTTTCTAATTTGTGATATAATATGTTTTGATAATAAAGGAAGGTTGATTAGATGAAAAGTGTAGCTATAAAAGGTGCTAAAGAATTTGAAATTAAAGAAATAAATGAACCGGTAAGTGATGGTCACAAGGTTCTTATTGATGTTTTAAAAGCCGGAATCTGTGGATCCGATTTACATTATTGGGTATCAGGAAATCCCGCGGGCTTAGTTATGGGTCATGAGTTTAGTGGCGTGGTAACTGATCCGGGGGACCGGCAAGATTTAAAAGTAGGCGATCGGGTAACTGCATTACCGATTTCGCCATGTGGTCATTGTGCGGCTTGCCTAACCGGTAATCCTCAATATTGTTTGGAAACTTGGAATGCCGCGGTGGGATTAT
>CANRAJ010000058.1 GCA_947628545.1 uncultured Bacilli bacterium
TTTAAGATAATCCTCTTTCTTTATTTTATTAAATTCTTTTTCCGTACATTTTACAATCCCATAGTTATCCAAGATTTCATTTGTTTTTTCAGACAAAATAATTTCACCATTATCAATAATTGTCACATAATCAGCAATATGTTCTAAATCCGCTGTTATATGGCTTGAAAATAAAATTGAACCATCTTCTTTAGCAATATAATTTTGAAACATTTCAATGATTTCCGTACGAGCAATGGGGTCTAATCCTGAGGTCGGTTCATCTAAAATTAAAAGTTTAGGATGATGAGCTAAAGCGGTTGCTATTTCTAATTTTTTTCGCATTCCTTTAGAAAAAGTTTTAATTTGTTTATCCTTTAATAAAGCAAAATCTTTTAAATAATCAAAAAATAATTTAGAGTCCCAATTTTTATAAATATCTTTCATAATATTATCAATATCATTCGGAGTTAATATTTCAGGAAAAAACATATCATCTAAAACAACCCCAACATCTTCTTTTATTATTTTATCATTGGCAAAATTATTTAAACCAAAAATTTTAATTTCTCCATCATAATTATTAATTATATTTAATATAGCTTTTATCGTTGTTGTTTTACCAGCTCCGTTTTCCCCAATAAAGCCCATAATCATTCCTTTAGGCAAAGTGAATGTTACCTTTTTTAAGGCAAAATTATCATATTTTTTCTCTAAATTTTTTATTTCAATAGCATTTTCCATTTATTTACACTCCTTATATAATATATCTAACATTTCATTAATTGTTTTTCGAGAAACATTATTAATTTTAGCTAAGTTAATCGCTTTTTCTAATAATTCTTCTATTTTATTCATTTGTTCTTCTAAAGCAATATCTATATTTACTTTAGCAACATAAAATCCTTTAGCGGGTATTGTTTTAACATAGCCTTCTTTTACTAATTCTTCATATGCATTTTTCGTAGTTATAACACTACATCGCAAATCTCTTGCTAAAGCCCTGATAGAAGGTAATAATTCATTCTCTTTTAATTCATTAGCAATAATTTTCATTTTTATTTGTTCTTTAATTTGCTCATAAATTGGTACTCCACTTGAATTGCTTATTATAATTTCCATAGTACTCCTTTCTTTGTATATATCTATTATATACAGTATATATACATATGTCAATAAATATTCTTTTTCTTTAGTATTCTTTTTATATTGCAATATTTCTATCAAATAAGCCAGCATAATATTTTCATTATAGTTCTTCTTCATAACTTATAATCTCTTCATCTTAAAGAAGAAAATATAAACTTTGAATATCGATTGAGCCATGCTATAATAAAATGGATGTTGATATGAAAAAAGTTTATTATTATAATACTTATGAAGATGATATTGTTAAAAATGCTAATCAAAACTATGAATTAAAAAGTAATTTTAAATGGGTTCATTCTAATCTAATTTATAAAATAATAGCTAAATTATTAAAATTATTAATTACTTTGTGGTCTTTAATTTATGATAAATTATATCTTCATGTATCAATAAAAAATAAAAAAATATTAAAAAAAGAAAAAGGTTATTTTTTATATAGTAATCATACCCAAATGCTAGGAGATGTCTTTAATCCTTTTTTAATTTGTTTTCCACATCATCCTAATATAATATGTAGTGCCTCTAACTTAGGTATTCCCATTCTAGGCAAATTACTTGCGATGGGTGGTGCTATTCCTATTCCAAATAATGTCCATGATATGATGAAATTTAAAGAAAAAATTAATGATTGTATTAAGAAAAATCAACCAATTATCATTTACCCTGAAGCTCATCTATGGCCTTATGCTACTTTTATAAGACCATATTCAAATGTTTCTTTTCATTATCCCGTTCAACTAGAAAAGAAAGTATTTGTAGCAACAACTACCTACGTTAAATCAAAATTATTTAAAAAGCCAAAAATTATTATCTATATTGATGGACCTTTTCAAAGTAATTGTGATTTATCTAGAAAAGAAAATATTAAGAATATGCATGACCTTGTTTATAATACGATGCAAAAAAGAAGCCAATTAAATAATTATGAATATGTTACATATAAAAAGAAAGACTAACCATTAATCTTTCTTTTTTAAACCCGCTATGTCATTTAAAGAAAAAGTATAATCTAATTTAGTATGATAAGCCTTTTCATAGGCCGCCTTTTTTTGCTCATAATCTTTTTGCGCCATTAATTGACTATTTTCCCGAATTGATTTTTGAGGATTAGGATAAATAGGGTCTAAAACATGGACTATATATTCCACCTCATTAAATTCTTCATTGTCTTCTTTATCTAAATCACGTATTTCTACAAAGCAGGAAATAATAGGAACTTGACACTCGGAAGCAAACTGATAAGCTCCTCTTTTACATGGGCGCGGTTTACGATAATTAAACCACATTTCTTCTTCAGGATAAATTAAAACATAATTCTTTTTATCTAAAATTTTTTGTAATTCTTCACGAAAGGTTTTAATTATATAATTAGGACTTTTAGTTATGGGAAGATTATTTAAATTATTCATTAAGTAACCAATTAAACCGGGCATTGCTAAATTAGTTTCTTGTATGACAATATACATATTTTTTTTATACCGTTTTTTAATTAATTTACGTATGCACATATTATCTAAAGGATTAAAATGATTACTAGTAATTATTGCTCCATCATTAATATCTTTTAACTTTTCTAACCCTTCAATTTTAATTTTTCTATTTAATTTTAAACCCACTAGATTAACACATAGATATCCCAATTTATTTTTCCAAAAAAATTTTCCTTTATGTTTTCTATTTTCATAAAAATTCTTAATATAAGTATTAATTTCTTCCGCACTTAATTGAGGGTCATTAATTTCCGCTTTTTTATTTAATTCATTATCTTGAATATTTTTTTGAATATTTTTAATAACGGCTTTTTTACTACCACCAATTATCATATATTAAATTCTACTTTCTTTATTACTTTCAAAAACTTTTTTAAAAGTTATTTCATTATGCGTTATTTGCTTAGCTCTATCGACTAAAACATCTAAAGCCTTTATATCTTCCGCTTGTTTTTCTTTAGTAAATTTGGCTTTTTCCTTATAGATTTTATCTTTAAATAATGACTCATCAGCGTAATGCCAAAAATATTTTTCATAATCTACATTATCATAATGCCAAGGTTTGGAAAATAAATTATAATGGACAATTTTCGGATTATCAAAGACTAAACTACCATTAGTAGGCATTGCATCCCATTCATTTGGTAATAATAATATTTTGCCATAAGCCATCGCATTTATATAATCTTGGTCAGGACATACTGAATCAAAATGATATTTATCTAAAAGATATAAGAAATGGCGCTCAAAATTAGTCTCCCTTAATTTTTTCATATTCATAAGTAAAACTCCGGAATTAATATATTCTTTAATACTTACTCCGGCATTTTCTTTAAAATATTCACATAGTATTTCGTTATCTTGGCATGATATATCATTACAACCACCATATAAATTATCTTTTAAATCATAGTTATATAATTCGGAAATATCTCCAAGGATACAAGTATCACTGTCTAAATATATGGCTTTATCATATTGGGGAAACATAAAAGGAATAAATAGACGATAAAAAATAGTTAATGTAAAAAAATCCGCTCTAAGTAAATTTTCTTTACGATTAGTAATATTTTCTAAACTTTTCTCCATTGCTGTAAAAATAATATGAATATTTTCCCTTTCTAAAGTTTTTAATTTTTTTATTGTATCTTCCGTAATAGACTCATAAATAACATGCAGGTTATAGTTATAATCTTGGGAAGCATTTTCTACTAATGAGGCAATAGCTACTGATAAATAAGGAGCATAATCATCATCAATAGTAAAAAATATTGGTATCGTAGTTTTCATTTAGTTCATCCTCTCTAAAACTTTTTTATATTCTTCTAGTATATCATCAAATGAATTAATTTTTAAGATATTATGGACATTTTCTATATGCCAAGGCTTAATTGTTTGGGTCGTTATCTTAGGCCAAAACTTAAATGTTGTACTAAAATGTCTAAAAACGGTTTCCTTCGTTAAATCTTTTTGTTCATTATAACAGCGGTCAACAATTAATTTATTTTTAGCATACCAGTTAAGGGCTGATTGGTCCGGTAAAAGCATTTTTCTTTTTTGACAAAGCTCGCGACATTTAGCAAATAATTTTGTTTTCTTAATGAGCTTAAGATTTAAAAGTAATACTCCGGAATTAATATAATCTCTTTTTAAAGGATTTTTCTTATAAACATGACTACCATAATAATCTAAAGCGCCCGCTATTTCATAATTTGTAATATCAGTATTATAAAATTCTTGTGGATTTTTTAAACAAACAACATCATTATCTAAATAAAGAATTTTATCCGGCATAGATGGCACTAAATCAGCATAAAGTCTTAACATACAATAAGGGGTAAAAAAAGTATCAATATTAGCTTCCGGTAAATATTTATTAACAATATTAGTAATAGAAATTAATTTAACAAAGTTATTTTTATTTTTTTTTTTAACAATTTCATCTAAAACCTTAATTTGCGATTTTGAAAGAGGTTTATAAGTTTTATGAGTATCTTTATATTGCATTGTAAATACATATATATGTAGTTCTTCTTGAGTATGTTTTAAAATCGATAGTATAGATATAATTAAACCATCAATAATATTAGCATCGCCACCATATAATATATTCATTATAACCTCCTTAACTATTTTTTAAATCATCACCATAGATAGCAATAAAATAATCATCTCTTTTTTTTATAATAAAGTTTGGCAACTTTAAAGTATCAACATTTTCTAAGCCATATGATAGGCCTATTCCTAAGTATTTTGTGTAACACTCTTTTTTTACCCATATTTTTGTAAAATCTTCCGCCGTTTTTATTAAGGCCTTTTCTTCTTCATTACAAATTTTTTCCATAACTTTTTTGCGCATTGTTATTTTTTCAATATCAACCCCAATTTCTTTATTTGATATAACTAATACTGTATATTCATAAGAATGGCTAATATTAAAATATAACTCTTTATTTTTTAAATAAGGTTTTCCATAATTATTATAAATAATTTCATCATTAATAGCGTATTCTTTTAAAACTTTTTGTAAAAGATTGGCTGATGAAATATTTTTTTCAATATATAATTTATACATTTTTACTTTCGATATATTTAATAATATCTGCAACAGTTTGGAATTTCTTTATATCTTGGTCTAAGATTTCGATACCATATTTTTCTTCAAAAGCTCCGATTAAATCGACTATATCTAAAGACTCTAATTCTAAATCTTTTATTAAATTTGTTTTTTCTTGTATTTTTTCTTTCGGTATTTGTAAAACATTCGCGATTAAATTAATTATTTCATCTTTCATATATTAACTCTCCTTTACTTTGCTTCTTAATATTTTACCATTATTGTTTTTAACAAACTCTTCCATTCTTAACTTAACATACGCTATTTGATGATTTTTAGGTTTATTTTGATTATATTGATAAATTATCTTATCAAAATATTCTTGATCTTCTAAATATTCTTCAGTTGGATAGATACTTGCTACTAATTTATTATCATCTTCATAAACGATAACCTCATCTACGCCGTTATATTTCATTAACTCACTTTCAATTTGTTCCGGACTAATATTTTCTCCATTACTTAAAACAATAATATTTTTCTTCCGGCCGGTTATAAATAAAAAGCCATCTTTATCTATGTATCCTAAATCACCAGTATAAAAATATCCATCTTTAATTACTGCTTTAGTGGCGGCCTTATCTTTATAATATCCCTTCATAATTATATCACCATTTACACATATTTCACCAGCAATTATTTTAACATTCACATCACGGCATATTTGACCGACACTACCATCTTTATAATAATGATTACGATTGACTGATACAACGGGAGAACATTCCGTTATTCCATAGCCATTTAATATTTCTAAACCAATACTCCGAAACCATTCAACATATTTTTTATCTAAATATGCTCCTCCACAAATAATATAATGTAAATTACCCCCAAATTCATTTAAGATACTTTTAAATAACCTTTTTCTTATATCAATATGCATTTTCAATAACCTATTATTTAATTTAAGACTATATTTTAATAATTTTTCTTGCTTTTTTAAACGGGCAGTTCGCCATATTTGTTTATAAAAAGTTTCAATAAAGGCAGGAACAACAAAAATAGTATCAGGTTTATTTTCTTTTAAATCTCTTAAAACATATTTTAAACTATTATTTATATATATCTCTTTACCAGAATAGAAAGGCTTTAAAATACCTGTTATAAGACCAAAAGCATGATGAAAAGGAAGCAAGCTAACTATGGTACCATCAGGTTTAAAAAGAGAAGAAGCACCATAAATATCACGAGCCATATTCTTTTGACTTAAAACAACAGCTTTATTAGCCCCAGTTGTACCTGAGGTAAAAAAGATAACTGCGTCTTTATCATCATCAATTAAAATTTTTTTCGTTTTGGTTTTAAGAAGAATGAAATAATCTTCTATATTATCAATAGGTAATGCTTTATAAGACATATCTTTAACAAAAGAATTATAATAATTAGAGTAACAAATTATTTTAGTATCACTTTTTTTCATTAAATTTTCGATATCATCTCGATTTAAATCTTTATCTAAAACAACACATATATTATTACTTAAGATTATAGCTAGAAAGGTAATAATCCAGTTATAACTATTTTCTCCAATTAAAGCAATATGTTTATTTTGATAATTTTGACTAAAATATTTACTTAAATTAAAAACATCTTGATAAACATCTTCATAAGTTTTCTTAATTTTTTCTTTATCTTTTAAATAACTAAAAGCAATATGATGAGAATATTTTTTTAATGCTAACTCTAATAAATCTTTTAAATTATTTATTTTTAAATGTTCATAATATTCATAATTTTTATTTATAACTGCCATTTATTTTGCCTTTCTATCTAATTTTTTTATTTATCATAATAATAATCGTCTTCATCTAAATCATCATCACAGGAGTCTTCCATATTATAAATGTCATAATCTCCTTTTTCGACTAATTCTTTTTCTTCCTCACTAAATTTATTCCATTCCATCTTTTTATGTAAATCATCATCATTTTCTTTATTGCTTCCAAGTAGTAAATCAAATAAACCCATATTAATCATCCTCCAAATTTAATTTAATTATACTTAAAATCTTAGGAGTAGTCAATTTATTCCCTAATTCAGGGGTGTAAATTTTTTTCCGGGGTAAAATTCAAAATATATGATAAAATTATACTTAAGA
>CANRAJ010000059.1 GCA_947628545.1 uncultured Bacilli bacterium
TTTTTCTTTTATTTTTCCTTTTTCTGTTTAATAAGGAGTGTTTTTTATTTTTCACTCCTTATTACTGAGGCCGATTAATTTCTTTAAAATTGGAATTTTGGATAAAACAAACGATATGATATAAGCTATTGTCATAATTGTTCCGGAAATAAGTAGAGTACCTAATATCGGATTCATTATATTTGAGTTTATACCATAATCGAGTAAAGTTTTTTCAATTACAAAATGGGTTAAATAAACTCCAAAAGTTAAATTACTTAAAAGGGTAATAAATTTAATTTCTTTATTTTTAATTAAGGTTTTAGCTAAAAGAAATAAAGCAATGACCATTAGAATCGTCACAATACTATTTGCAGAACAATAAGATACATGATTGTTTATTTTAATGGCTTTATAATTGCCATAAAGGGCTAATAAATTAATTAACAAAAAAGCAATAGCAAATAAACTGATAGCTTGTTTTTTATTTAAATTAATATGATTTTTTAAAAAATAACCGAGTAAATAAAATAATATAAGATAATTAAAATTAAAAACATAGTACGGATAAACAAAACGCGTTAAATCATAATTTAAAAGATTATTTAACCAAGGAATGATGGCGGTAGTGGTAAAACCAATAGTAAGGAAATAAATAAAATCTTTTTTAGTTAAAGCCTCACACATTTTTTTCAAGATTGGCGTTAAAAGATATAAGCCAATAACCAAATATAAATACCATAAATGTGAATAAGTTTTGCCTAATAGTAATTGTTTAAAGCCCATGTAGAAATTAGCCCAAGTAAAAATTTTATTAACATAAAAATAATAAAAGAAATGCCAAAATACTAAACAAATTAAAATTCGGGGTAAATATTTTTTAAATAAGTTTTGATAAGTAAAATGAGGATTATCTAAAAGTAGTGCTCCTGAGATAGTGATAAATAAGGGAACAGTCCAAGCTCCCATGACGGAATTAATATAACTGTTCATCAGCCAATTATGATCAATCCCGGGAATATACCAATTTTCCGCACTAACATGAATACAGATAACACCAAAGATTGCTAAAATTCGTAAAACGTCTAAATATACAACTCTTTTCTTTGCCAACTTAATCACCTATTTAAGGTTAAGTATATATATATATATATATAGTCAAGGGGCTTTGGCGAGTTTTTTGCAAATTTTTAATTTAATTTTTTAACTAAAAAAATCGGCCCAAGGATCTTTTTGCTCAAGCATTTTAAGTGCTTTAGCCATAGTAATTTCCGCGGGTTTAATTTTGGTTAAATCTTCCCAAGCAATAGGCATAGAAACGGCACATTTTTTTCTTAACCGAATCGAGTAGGGGCATACACTTGTGGCTCCTTTGGTATTCCTGATCCAATCAATAAAAATGCGTCCCGTTCGTTTATTTTTCCGGATATTGCTGGTGTATTTGTCAGGCCATTTTGTTTCCATTAATTCCGCAATGGCTTTGCTGATATTTCGAAATTTTCGCCAAGTTACTTTCTCTTTAAACGGAACAACAACATGATAACCTTTACCACCACTAGTTTTAAGATAGGATTTTAAACCAAGTTCATCCAATATTTCTTTTAAATCCCTAACTCCTTGGCGTAGTTTAACTAAACTTAATTTTTCATCCGGATCAAGGTCAAAAACCATGATATCAGGATGATTAAGATCTTTAATTGTACTTCCCCATAGATGAAATTCATAACTATTCATTTGGACCTCAGCAATTAAGCCCTCCGTATTTTTAATGTAATAGTAATCTTTTTTAGTTAATTTGGAACCTAAATTAACTTTGCCAATCCCGGGATTATTAGTATTCAAATGTTTTTTAAAAAACTTTTCGCCGTTAAAGCCATCAGGATTACAAAGAAAACTCACTAAGCGATTTTTTAAAAAAGGCAGCATTCGTGGCGCTACTTTTTGGTAATATAAGGCAATCTCTTTTTTTGTAATTTGAGGTCTTTTAAATATTACTTTATCAGGACTAGTTATCGTGACATTTTCAATGATATTTTTCTTTAAATCCGTATTATTTTTACTGGGTTTATCTTGGGCAATTTCCTCCATAGTCCGCTTAGTTTTAATGCTGGTCGGAAACTCATCAATATTTTTAAAAAGGTGAAATTCATCGACATCTTTAATTAATAACCAGTTATTATCTTTAAAATGAACTAGGGTAAATAAGCCCTTTAATCTTTGACCATTTAATTTAAATTTAAGAATTTTGGTTTTAAAGTTTTGCGGGATTTTGGTTACCGGTTCCCAGGTTCCTTCATCCCAAAGCATGACCGGGCCACCCCCATATTCTCCTGCGGGGATAACTCCTTCAAAGGTGCGATAACTTAAGGGATGATCTTCTACCATAATAGCCAGCCGTTTATCTTGGGGATTATATGAAGGACCTTTAGGGACAGCCCAACTTTTTAAAACACCCTGCCATTCTAAACGAAAATCGTAATGATCTTTTCGGGCTAGATGATGTTGTACACAAAAATGTAACGTCTTTTGGCTTTTGACTACTTTTCCTTTGGGCTCAGGCGTTTTTTGAAAATTCCGTTTTGTTTGGTAGTTTTTTAATTTATTAACCATTTTTATCACTAATATTATTGTGGAAAAAACCTCAAATTTTTATGCTTACAAAAATAAAGCTTATTTTCTGTAAGCTAATTAATTTATATTAGAAAGTATCAATTTTTTATGGATAAGTAATAATTTGCCTTTTACGGGTTAATTGATTTTTTTTATAAAGAATGTTGTTAGTTTCTACCATCAATTCATCCATCATTTCAACATATGGTAAAAGGGGATGTGTTTCCGATAAATTTATTGCATAAAATAGCCATTGCCATTCGTTAAATAGATCAGGATTACGATGGGCTAAGGAATTAAGCTTTCGATGACTACTTTTAGTCAGTAAAGCCCCATTGGCAATAGATGTTTCTCCGTCTTTTCTTTTAATAATATGATGATACGTTAAAGGATTTTCTTTTGTAATGGGGACATTCATCCAATCATAGCCATTAGGTTGATATATTTCAATCATTTGCTTTAAAATTTCTTGTTCAGAATTATTCATATTTTTTCTTCCTTTTAATATTTTCAATCAATAAATTGAATGTAAAAATTATTATATGATTATTATTTTAATTTTTCAAGAAGATCAAGAATAATTGATTATATAATGATTAAACAATAAAAAAAGCCGTATGCAGTACGACTTTGCTTACATTCTGGGGCGAAATGTGGGAGTCGAACCCACGCATAATAGAGCCACAATCTACCGTGTTAACCACTTCACCAATTCCGCCATAAATCTAAAGCACTATTAGAATATCAAATCTTGCTTCTAAAATCAAGTCCTTGCTTTATTTATTTTTCGTTTAAACAAGTTTGAATTATAGTGTATTCTTCTACTAATTTAGCAAAGGTAAAACTAGCATTAGCACTCGAAGGACTAGGCAAGTAAAAAACGGGAATGTTAACCTTAAGATACTTTTGAAAAATATCATAGGCCTTTTTGCCCGTACAAAAAATATATTGGATATTGGTTTTTTGAATTAAACCAGGAATATCGTTAACTTTAATATTTTTAATGGACGCATCACTAGAACCAGTGATTTCACAAGCGGCTAAAACATCCCATAAAGCAATATGGTTAGCCCGTAGAAATTGCTTTTTTTCTTGGATAGTTGTTAAGGGCGTATGAAATATTTGGGCTAAGATTGGCCAAAATCGATTTTGAGGATGGGCATAATAAAAATTATTTTGCCGGGAAATAACACTCGGCATACTGCCTAAAATTAAAACTTTACTATCCTTTTCATATAGGGGATCTAAGGTATGAAATACTTGCATGTTATCACCATCCTTATTATATCATGATTGTGCTATAATAAAGGTAATAAAGTAGGTGATCCATTAGTGAAAAAGAAAATTTATTTGGCTGCGGCTATTCGGGGTGGCCGAGATATGGCCCAAACTTATAAACAAATCTTAACTTATTTACAAAAGTATGGTACGGTTTTAGATCCCCATGTAGGCGATACCAAACTAACTACAGCCGGCGAGATGCTTGATGCGGCAACCATTTATCAAAGAGATATGACTTGGCTTAAAGAATGTGATTATGTTTTTGCGGAGGTTTCAACCCCATCTTTAGGCGTAGGTTATGAAATTGCCACTGCCCTTAATTTAGGTAAAAAAGTTATTTGTTTATTTAAAAAAGATACTAATTTATCAGCCATGCTTCAAGGAAATCCCAACCTTACCTTAATTTCTTATGGAAATCTAAAAGATATCGAACAAAATTTAGCGAAAATATTTGGTTTCTAAAAGTTTTCATGTTATAATAAACCACAGATTAAATTAGGTGAGAGAAATGTTTATTGCAAATTATATTAAACTCTTAGGACCAGTTCCCGAATTTTTAAAAAAATATTTAAAGGCTCCAACTTTAATGCGTTTGCAAAAAGTTGGTTATTTTTGTGGAATGGATTATGCTTCTAAAGATGTTTATCAATTTCGTGAATATATTAGTCGTTATGATCATTCTTTGACTGTTGCTTTATTAACTTACCACCTAACTCAAGATAAAAAGGCCACAATTGCCGCTTTATTTCATGATATTGCAACCCCTTGTTTTTCGCATGTCATTGATTATATGAATCAAGATTATGCTACCCAAGAAAGTACGGAACGGGATACGGCTTTAATTATTAAAAGTGATTATTATATTTTAAAATGTTTAAAAGCTGATAACCTAGATTATACTGATATTATTGATTATAAACAATATTCCATTGTCGATAATAAGCGTCCTAAACTTTGTGCTGATCGTTTAGATGGCGTGATTTTAACGGGTTATGCTTGGACGAAAGATTTAACAATGAATGATGTGGAAAATATTTTACACGATTTAGTTATTTTTCAAAATAGCGATGGGGAACGAGAAATTGGTTTTGCAACTCGTCCTATTGCTCAAAAAGTATGGTTGGCCAGTCAAAAAATTGATGCTTTTTGCCATAGTAAAGAAGATAATTATATGATGCAACTTCTCGCGGATATTACGGCCTTAGCCATCCATAAACAAATAATTACCTATAATGATTTATATACTTTAAATGAACAAGAATTATTTTCTTTATTGCAAAAAAGTTCCGTTTCAGAATTACATGGCTTAATTACGAAATTTCAAAATATTACGCAAAAGCAAATTACGGATCGCGATTTACCTTATATTAAGGCTCGAGATTTGAATCCTTTAGTGCAAAGTAGACGGTTAATTCCCCAAAAGTAATTGGGGATTTCTTTAACTTTTGATATAATAAACTTAGATTAAGGAAGTGGCAGAATGACAATAATTGTTTTAGGCGGTGGTGCGGCAGGTTTAGTGGCCGCGATTAAAGCAAAGACGAAGCATAATGAGGTAATTATTCTTGAAAAAAATAGTAAGTGTGGAAAAAAACTTTTGCAAACTGGCAATGGCCGTTGTAATTTTTGGAATAGTGATCAAGATATCAGCCATTATCATGCAACGGATAGTGACATATTAACAACCATTTTAAAAAATAATCAAGATAAGGTTTTACCTTTTTTTGCCTCCTTAGGAATTGTACCTAAAGTTATTAATGGTTATTATTATCCCTATTCTAATCAAGCCACGAGTATTACCAATGCTTTAGTTACGAGATCCGAAGCCCTAGGTATTAAAATTAATTTAAATGAAAATGTTTTAAAGATTAACCATGGGCAAGATTTTGCAATTACGACAAATATTAAAACTTATCATGCTGATAAAGTCGTTATGGCTTTAGGCTCTATGGCGGCTCCCAAAACGGGTTCGACGGGCTTTGGTTATCAATTAGCCCAAGATTTAGGTCACAGCCTTATTCCTGTTTTACCGGCTTTAGTTCAACTTTATGGCGATAAAAATTATTACGCTGATTGGGCGGGAGTAAGATGTGATGCCGCATTAACTTTAATAGAAGATGGTCAAGAAATAAAAACCGAAGTTGGAGAAGTCCAACTTACCAACTATGGTTTAAGTGGCATATGTACTTTTAATTTAAGTTCCTGGGTGGCTAAAGGGTTAGCCCAAAACCGGGAAGAAGTAATTAAAATTAATTTTGTGCCCTGGTTTAAAGGCGACAAAAAGGCCTTTAAAGCATTTTTAGATGAGCAAGCAGCCACAACCAACTTTGCTTTAAAACAAATTTTAGAGGGCTTTTTAAACTATAAAATTGTTAATTTAATTTTTCGGCTTTTGCATCTTTCTATGGATAAAAGGTGGAATGAAGAAGAAGCCGAGCCAATTATTGATTTAATTATGAGTTTCCCTTTCCATGCAATAAAAACTAATTCTTTTGCTGAGGCCCAAGTTTGTAGTGGCGGCATTCCTTTACGAGAAATAAATCCGCGAACCATGGAATCCTTAATTGTTCCTAATCTATATTTGGTTGGCGAAATCTTGGATGTTGATGGCGATTGTGGCGGTTATAATTTGGGATTCGCCTGGATGAGTGCCTTAGCCGCGGGGGAGGCATGTCATGATTAGAATTCGGCAAATAAAAATCCCGGTTAGTCAAAGGAACACCCAAGCCCATCTAGAAAAGAAAATTTTAAAATGCTTACGAATTACCGCTAAAGAATTAATTTCTTGGCAAATAAAAAAAGAAGCCATCGATGCGCGAAATAAAAACAATATTTTTTGGGTTTATGAGGTTAGTGTTAAAGTTAAGAATGAGGCTAAAATTACTTTAAGTCGCGATATTTTGCTCGAAGAAGCCAAAACTTATCAAGTACCTAAAAAGGGGAAAATAAAATTAACGGAACCAATCTATATTGTTGGCAGTGGCCCCGCAGGTTTATTTGCAGCTTATCTTTTAACCAGTTTAAATTATCCCGTGGTTGTTTTCGAACGGGGTGAAGCGATTGCCAACCGCATAAAAGATGTCGAAACTTTTTGGCAAACCGGTAAGTTAAATCCCGAAAGTAATGTTCAATTTGGGGA
>CANRAJ010000060.1 GCA_947628545.1 uncultured Bacilli bacterium
ATAATTTTAGATAAATTATTAATAGATGCGTTAGTATTAAATTTATTAGTCAAGGAGTTCATAGAAGTTAAACCACAAAGTAAAGCGAAAAGACGAGTAACACATATAGCTTTCATACTATAAGTAACTTTACCCTGTTGTCTAACATCAGTAAGATTATCAAACATAATAAAAAGTCGTGGTAAGTACTTATCAATAATATTATACAAAGCACATACCAACGACTTATCTTTCTTTAATTCTCTTTTTTCTTTTCTTGTCATCAATTTAATCAACCACCTTTGCTTTATTATATCAAATTGATTGATTGCGAAAAATTTTCACTCCTTAGAGCTGAATCGGCCTATAAAAAATTTACATCTGCTTTAATTGTTGCTATAATATTACCTAGGTGAATAAGATTATGCAGTTTACTAAATTTAAACAAAAAGCATTAATAATGTTTTATGCGATACTAACAACATTAAGTTTTACTTTTAATTTAACTGATGCAAAGTCAATAATTAATTTGGAATCGCCTTTAAAAGGCGGAACCTTTTTAGCTGTAATAATAACCTTAGCTTTATATCATTTTTACCAAAAGTTTTATTTGCCAAAAAAGCAAAACCATTGGTCATTTCGCCTATTAGCTTTTCTTTTTGCCTTATTTATGGTATTTGGTAATAGTTATCAAACCGTAGGCAGTTGGGATTTAGTTTTTGGTAATCTAGTGGTTTTAGCTTTAAGTATCATATTTATTATTGGTTATTACCTATTTTTTAATTGTTTTATTAATCTTATTTTTACGAAAGTAATAAAAAATGATTTTCTAAAAGAAAAAATGGCCCAAAATAAAGTTCTCGATTTTATTTTCAATAAACATCCCTTTATCTGTACTTTTCTTATTTTATTTATCTGTTGGTTACCTTACTTAATTGCTTTTTATCCCGCGATATTATCGCCTGATCCAAGTTTTCAAATTCAACAATTTTTTGGTATTCGGACTAAATATAGTAACTATGCTAATTTACTCGATGAAAGCGTTACGATTACCAATCATCACCCCGTGGTGCATACTTGCCTCTTAGGTAGTTTAGTATATTTAGGACGCTTGTTAGGAAGTGATAATTTAGGACTTTTTTTCTATAGTTTATTACAAATGGGAGCCCTTATTAGTTTATTTGCCTACATTATGCATTATTTTAAAAAAATAAATGTGGCTTATCCGATTAGAATTGCTACTTTATTAATTTATGCTTTAGTTCCGGTCTTTCCTTTTTATGCAATGTCCGCGGTGAAAGATGTTTTCTTTGCCGTTTTCGTTATCTTCTATATGTTAAAACTTTATGATCTAATTAAAGATGCCAATCAAAATATTTATAAACCAAAGACCATTATCACTTTAATTATAACGATGCTTTTAATTACCCTTTTCCGCAACAACGGCATCTATTTAATTTTAATGTCTTTCCCGTTCTTGCTTTTAATAGATCACAAGAATAGATTAACTATTTTAATTACCCTCTTATGTCCGGTTGTTTTATATTTTAGTTTTACTCATATCTTACTCCCTACTTTAAAAATTACGCCCGGCAGTCCGCGGGAAATGTTATCGATTCCGTTTCAACAAACAGCCCGTTACGTTAAATATTATGGGGCTGAAATAACGACCGAAGAAAAGAAGGCCATCGATAAAGTTTTAAAGTATGACACCTTGGCTAGTCGTTATCAACCGGAGATATCTGATCCAGTTAAAAATAAATTTAATAAAGATGCGACGAAAACTGATTTACAAAATTATTTTAAAACTTGGCTTATTATGTTTGGGAAACATCCAAATATTTACATAGAAGCCACCATTCATAATACTTATGGTTATTTTTATCCTAATGCCCATAATTGGTATATCTATTATAAATATGATCATATTTTAAAAGATACGGGGAAATTTGCTTATCACTATAATAATTTAGCCGGCTTGCGAACCGTTTTAAGCGGTTATGGTCTAGCCTTCCCTTATATTCCCCTTCTCGGGTTAATTGTCAATATTGGTTTTAGTACTTGGATTTGTATGTTAATTTTTGTTTTTCTAATCAGAATGAAAAAATATCGTTATTTAATATATTTAACTCCGGTGATATCGTTAGTCCTTGTTTGTATGGCTAGTCCCGTCAATACTTACTTTAGATACACCCTTGGCTATGTCTTCGCCCTACCTTTAATTATAGCGATATTTATGGATATTGTAAAAAAAAATAAAGGAGAAATAAATTATGAGTAAAAAAATTGCAGTTTTAATTCCTTGTTATAATGAAAGTAAAACGATTGCTAAAGTGGTAGCTGATTACCGTAAAGTGCTACCTCAAGCCGATATTTATGTCTACGATAATAATTCGACGGATAATACCGCGGAATTAGCCGAAAAAGCGGGTGCGATTGTTCGTTTTGAACCCCGGCAAGGCAAAGGTAATGTTATTCGCACGATGTTTCGGGAAATCGAGGCCGATTGCTATTTAATGATTGATGGCGATGATACCTATCCAGCCGAAAATGCCCCCGAAATGTGCGAGTTAGTCTTATCCGGACAAGCCGATATGGTTATTGGTGATCGCCTATCGAGTACCTATTTTACGGAAAATAAAAGGTTATTTCATAATTTTGGTAACCGAATTGTAAGATTATTAATTAACATGATTTTCCATAATCATGTTAACGATATCATGACAGGATATCGGGCTTTTTCTTACGAGTTTGTTAAGGGCTTCCCTGTTTTATCCAAGGGTTTTGAAATTGAAACCGAGATGACTATTCATGCGGTGAATAAAAACTTTAAGTTAAAAGAAATTCCGGTGGCGTATCGGGATCGACCTAAGGGCAGTGTTTCCAAACTAAATACTTACTCTGATGGCTTTAAAGTTTTAAAAACCATTGGTTATTTATTCGCCGAATATAAACCCGCCCTTTTCTTTAATTGTTTGGCCTTAGTTTTTCTTCTTGGCTCCATCATTTTAGGCATTCCCCCTTTTGCCGAATATTTTAAAACTGGCATTGTCTTAAGATTTCCTAGTTTGATTGTCGCCGGCATCTTTCTCATTATTGCTTTACTTTTAAGTGCAACTGGTATTATATTACAAGTAGTTGCTAAAAAGCATCGTGAATTATATGAATTATATTTAAATGATATGCGGAGGAAAAAATGATCAAAAAATTATTAGAAAATAAATTAATTCGCCAAATATTAAGATTTGGTGTGGTCGGGGGATTGGCCTTTCTCATCGACTATGGTATATTCACCATCTTAAGTCAATTCTTACATGTTCATTACTTAGTGGCCTCAATTATCTCCTTTAGTATTTCTGTAATCTTTAATTACATTTTAAGTATTAAATGGGTATTTGATGTAACGAAAAAACAAGATGCTAAAGACTTTGCTTTATTTATTATCTTAAGTGTTATTGGTCTTGGTATTAATTCCTTAATAATGTACATTTCTGTTGATTTAATGCATATTCACGAACTTATTGCTAAGATAATTGCCACAGCAATTGTCATGGTTTATAATTTTATTTCACGCAAAATATTTATTGAAAAATAATAAACAAAAAAACATATTTCGTTTTTGCAAAATATGTTTTTTATTGCCTTATTTTTGTTTTTTAGAATCTTTTTCTTTCTTTTCCGGTTTCGGTAAACATTCCTTGCGGGATAAGTTTAACCGACCACGATTATCATAACCGGTAGCCTTAACCATTATTTCATCACCTACGGATACGACATCTTTTGGTTTATCAACATGTTCATGGGCTAGTTGCGAAACATGAACTAAGCCTTCACAACCTGGCCATAATTCAACGAAACAACCGAAATCTTCAACTTTAACAACTTTCGCATTATAGATTTTTCCAATTTCGGCTTCTTTGACGATATCTTCAATCATGGCCCGCGTTTTGGCAATAATTTCGGCATCAGTATGATAGATGATAACACGGCCATCGTCTTCTAAATCAACCTTAACGGCATCTTTATCATTGACACTGTTAACATTTGAGGCCTCTAAAATTATTTTAGTTATCGTTTCGCCACCGCGGCCAATAACATCTTTAATCTTTTCAGGATCAATCTTAAAGGTATCAATCTTAGGTGCATATGGACTTAATTCTTTCCGTGGTTCTTTAATGGCCTTTTCCATAACATCTAAAATTTGCATCCGCGCTTTTTTGGCTTGGGCTAAGGCCTCTTTTAAGATGGCCTTGGTTACACCTTTAATTTTAATATCCATTTGTAAGGCCGTGATTCCTTTACGGGTTCCAGCAACCTTAAAGTCCATATCGCCCATATGGTCTTCTAGGCCTTGAATATCGGTAAGAATCGTATACTTTTTACCATTTTGGATTAAGCCCATCGCAATACCAGCAACAGGGGCCTTAATTGGCACCCCAGCCGCCATCAAACTTAAGCAACCTGAACAAATGGTGGCTTGACTCGATGAACCATTACTTTCTAAAACTTCAGATACAACCCGAATCGTGTAAGGAAATTCTTCTTCGCTCGGAATAACTTGGGCTAGAGCTCTTTCGCCTAAAGCCCCATGACCAATTTCACGCCGACCAGGAGCCCCATAACGACCCGTTTCCCCAACAGAGAAAGATGGGAAATTATAATGTAACATAAATCTTTTGGAATCTTCAATGCCTAAACCATCTAAGATTTGATGTTCCCCAATGGCTCCTAAAGTGGTAGTGGCTAAAACTTGAGTTTCGCCCCGGGAAAATAAAGCAGAACCATGAGTCCGCGGAAGTAAATCAATTCCCGCATAAAGCGGTCTAATTTCATCCATTTTGCGACCATCCGGACGAATCTTTTTATCAGTAATTAATCGACGAACTTCATTACCTTCAATTAAATTAACGACTTTCGTTACTTGTTTTAATTTTTCTTCTTGGTCTTCATCGGCTGCATAAACTTCCGTGAAATGCGCAATTGTATTTTCTTTTACTTCATCAATCTTGGCATACTTTTCTAATTTATCTTTAATTTGAATAGCCGCAAGCATATCTTTAGTCGCAAAATCGCGAACGGCTTTATCAATTTCCGGATCAATTTCGACTTTAGGTAAATCAATTTTAGCTTCCCCAATTTCGGCAATAATTTCTTTTTGGAATTTACATAAAGTTTTAATATTTTCGTGAGCAAACATTAAGGCCTCAAGCATTACTTTTTCATCAATTTCTTGACTACCGGCTTCCACCATACAAATGGCTTCTTCGGTACCCGCCACGGTTAAGTTTAAAATACTCTTTTCACTTTCTTCGGCGGTTGGATTAATAACAAACTTACCATCAATTAAGCCCACGATAACGCCGGCAACTGGTCCATCAAAAGGAATTGGACTAATACCTAAACATAAACTAGAGCCAAATAAGGCGGCCATTTCAGGTGAATTATCTTGATCTACGGATAACACGGTATTAATGACTTGAATTTCATTCCGTAAGTTTTCATCAAACATTGGTCGAATGGGACGGTCGATTAAACGAGCCGCTAAAGTGGCCGCATCGCTTGGCCGCCCTTCTCTTTTAATAAAACCACCTGGGATTTTACCAACGGAATATAATTTTTCTTGATATAAAACTTGTAATGGGAAAAAGTCTTGAGTTAACATCGTTTTACCCATCACACATACAGATAAAACCACCGTATCGCCATAACGCACTAATACGGAACCCGTGGCTTGTTTGGCTAATTCCCCGGTTTCGACTACTAAAGGCCGATTTAAAAAATCTAATTTAAATACTTTCTTCATTTCTCTACTCCTTTGCTTTTTATAAATAAAAAGACACTAAAAACAAGTGCCTTTATTTTCTTAAATTTAGTTTTTTAATTAATTCCCGATATGCAACAACATCGTTTTTCTTTAAATAATCTAATAATTTTTTCCGACGACCAATTTTCATGAACATCCCTCTTTTAGAATGATAATCATGTGTATGTTCTTTTAAGTGTTCGGTTAAATTATTAATTTCATTAGTTAAAATAGCGACTTGCACTGGTACGGAACCAACATCATTTTTACTAGTTGCATATTCCTTAATAATTTTTGCTTTTTCTTCTTTCGTTAAAGCCATTTTCTCATCCTCCTTTTATTTATAATGTTAATACTTGGTCTAGATGCAGAGGTCCTATCTAAACTAAGTACTAATACGCTTTTATTATATCCTATCTTAATAATTTTCGCAAATTATTTTAAGGCCTTTAAAAGGTCATCTTTTTTCATGGTAGAATAACCTTTAATACCTTTTTCTTTAGCCATGACTTTTAAATCCGCTAAAGACATGGCTTTTAAATCGACCTTTTCTTCTTTAGCCACCGTTTTAGTTGCTTTTTCTGGGGCCTTTGCTTTAGCACTAGCAGGTGCTGCTTTAACAACTTCGCCCTTTAAGGCCTTTTTGGCAACTTCACAAAGTTTCGTAAATGAAGCTGCATCATCAATAGCCATTTCACTTAACATTTTCCGGTTAATTTCAATACCGGCTTTACTTAAACCATTGATAAATTTAGAATAACTGATATCGTTTTCCCGACAAGCGGCATTAATTCTCGTAATCCATAACTTCCGGAAGTTTCTTTTATTTTGTTTCCGATCCCGGAAAGCATAAGCTCCACTATGAAAAACTTGTTCTTGCGCTGTCTTATATAATCTATGTTTAGAACCAAAATAACCTTTGGCTTCCTTTAAAACTTTTCTTCTTCTATTTTTAGAAACGTTTCCACCTTTAACTCTTGCCATATTTCATCACCTTTACTAGATAACAGATTTTAATCTGTTTCTATCTCCTTTACTTAAAGTCCCCTTATTTCTTCTTTGTCTTACTTCTTTAGCTGTATCTTTTCCTGTTTTATGGTTACTTCCTGATTTCATATAAGTAAGTTCACCATTTTTCTTTTTCTTAAACACTTTGGCACTTGATTTATGTGTCTTTTGTTTACATTTTGCCATTCTAATTCTTC
>CANRAJ010000061.1 GCA_947628545.1 uncultured Bacilli bacterium
GAAGGTGTAAAAGTAGATACCTGGGAAGTAACAGTCACTTTAGTTAATTTTAAAACGGGTAATCAAAATGATAATACGGGAAAAACCTTCCATGGCCGAATTGTTATGACAAAAGGAACCGAAGATATTTATAAATTAGCCCATATTAATACAATAAGTACCAGCAAAACTAATGATAGTATAACCGTAACTTTAGATATAACCGATGGAACTAAGGAAATAAAGGAATATTGGTTTGGAATCGAAAGTAAGGGTGAAGCAAGTGCTGTTTCTACTGAAGATGAATTTAATGATTATCACCAAAGTGAAACAGGAGCAACATATACTTTTAATGGCTTAGCAGATAATACCAATTATGTAATTCACAGTTATACAGTAGATGAAGAAGGATTTAAATCTAATGTTTATGAAACAGATGTTGTAGCCACGGATAAATCCCCTAAAATAATAAACGCTGAAATTACGGAAATTGGATATGATACCATTAAAGTGAAAGTAATAGGAGCGGAAAAAGGTAAAGATGAAATCGAAAATTATAAATATCAAATCGAAACAAATGGTGAAGTAATTGAAGATAAAACTATAACTAAGGCAGAAACAACTCATACTTTTACAGGTTTAACAGAATTAACCCACTATAAGATAATAATAAATGCCATTGAAAGTAGTGGTAATAAATCCCCTAATTATGAACTGAGTGAACGCACAAAATATATTCCAATCGGTATATTTTGCCAAAATGAAACAGTAGATTGTTGGATAAACAATCATGCTTATAGTAGCCGTAGCCCTATGATGGAATTTGGTCATAAAATAGACGAAGTTATTTATCCTATGTCTATGTATTATTATGGTGATGATCCAAATAATTATATATGTTTAGATTCTAAAGCCGGTGGTGATTGTGAACTGGATAATTTATACCGAATTATTGGCTTGTTTGCAAATAAAGAAAATAAATATGAATGGAAGATAATCAAAGCGGATTTTGTGGATAAAGATCAAATTGGAATGACTATTGATAAAAATATTGATGAAAATGATTTGATTAATTATCAAGGTAAAATGGATAAAACAAAATTATTTTATACTGGGCTTTATCAGTCGGCTGATAGCGTTGGATATACGCCTTCTTTTGAAATGTTCTATAGTACACTAATAAATAAAAATCCTTATCTTCAAAATATTATCGTGGAACATGAAAATTATACAGGCGAAAATAAAATAAGAAATTGGGAAAGCTTCGGTCCGTTTGATACAACTCCGAATTTAAATGATCTATATATAAGTGAATATATTATTTCAAATAGAAAAACAAGAAACTCATATGAAAGTATAATGTATTTAAGTGATTTTATTTATATTTATATGGCAAGCAAAGGTTATAATATTAATGACAATTGGCTTTATTTAGGCGTTAAGGAATACACTTTGGATGTTTATAATAGTAATTATGCAACATACATTAAAAGTTTTACCTCTTTGTCAGAACCGAGTTCTTTTCCTTCAATAGGGGCTTTCGCAAGACCAGTGTTTTATTTATCTAACGCTACCAAATTAAAATCAGGTTTAGGTACCATTGATAGTCCGTTTCGTGTTGGTTTATAATATATAATAATGTATAAAATTCTTCTTAATAGACATTTGGAATAAAATCTAGTACAATGGAACAAGGAGGAATTCTTATGATTAATAGATTAGAAGCCATTGTTACAAAATATCAAGAATTATCAGAAGAATTAGTAAAGCCAGAGGTTTTAAATGATTTTAATAAATTAAAAACTTTATCTAAAGAACAAAGTGATTTAAAAGAAATTGTTGAAAAATATGATGAGTATAAAAAAGTTTTAAGTGATTTAGATCAAGCGAAACAAATGGAAAATGATCCAGAATTAAAAGATTTTGCTTTGGAAGAGGTAACGAGATTAACGGAAGAAGAAAGCAAAATAAAAGAACAATTAGAAATAATGTTAGTTCCTAAAGATGTAAATGATGGTAAAAATGTTATTATGGAAATAAGAGGAGCAGCTGGTGGGGATGAGGCCAATATTTTTGCGGGTGATTTATTTCGGATGTATTCCTATTATGCCGAAAAAAATGGCTGGAAAATCGAGGTAATGCATGAGGTTGAAGGCACCAGTGGAGGTTATTCTCAAATTGAATACATGGTAAAAGGCGAAAATGTTTATTCCAAATTAAAATATGAGAGTGGTTCCCATCGGGTGCAAAGAATTCCGGCGACTGAAACGCAAGGTCGGGTTCATACCTCAACGGCAACCGTTTTAGTTATGCCTGAGGTTGATGATATTAATGTGGATATTAAAGAAAGCGATTTAAAAATCGATGTTTATCACTCTTCAGGGGCCGGTGGTCAATCTGTTAATACCTCGAATTCGGCGGTACGGATTACGCATATCCCAACCGGGGTTGTGGTAACTTGTCAAACCGAAAGAAGCCAATTAAAAAATAAAGAAAATGCAATGAAAATGCTTCGTTCGAAATTATATGATGCCCTAATGCAAGAACAAGAAAATGAAATTGGGACGGAACGGAAAACGAAAATTGGTACTGGTGACCGTAGTGAAAAAATCAGAACTTATAATTATCCGCAAAATCGGGTTACGGACCATCGGACAAACTTTTCCATTATGGAACTTGATCGGGTCATGAATGGTAATTTAGATCCCATTATTGATTCTTTAATTACTGAAGATTTAAAATTAAAATTACAAGGGGAAAATAATTAATGAAAAACTTTGATTATGTTTGCCTTAATTGTGGTGCTAAACAAACTTTTCCACTTAGTGATTACAAAGGTAAAAAAGTTGGCACGACGGCCGAAACTTTTTGTTTTGCCTGCCAAGAAATTACGAAACATATGAATGTTGGCGATTTAAAAACTTTTTTAGAATGGAATACCTCGCAAGAGGCCGATTTAATTCGGGAAGTAATAGAAAAGAAAGCAAGTTATGGAAGATAATGAAATTGAACTTTTAAAAAAGTATTTACCCCAAGAAAAATATCAAGAGGGATTAGCTAAATTAAAAGATGGTTATCCTGTCCAATATATCATTGGTAATGTTGATTTTGCTGATACTTTGATTAAAGTTAATGAAAATGTTTTAATTCCTCGGTTTGAAACTGAGTTTTTAGTTGCTAAAACAATCAATTATATTAATAAAATGTTTTCTTCTAAAATTAAGATAATTGATATTGGCACTGGTAGTGGTTGTATTGCGATTGCTCTTAAAAAAGTCCTTGATGCCGATGTTACCGGACTAGATATTTCTAAAGAAGCGATAACTTTAGCCCAAGAAAATGCTACTTTAAATCAGGTTGCGGTTAACTTTATCAACCAAGATATGAAAAAGCCAATTCCCGGGAAATATGATTGCTTGATTAGTAATCCGCCTTATATTCCCGAAGATGGGTTTGTCGAAGACCGGGTAAAAAAATATGAACCGCATCTTGCTCTTTTCGCGGCCGATAAGGGTTTAGAATACTATAAAATAATTTTAAAACAAAGTCGGAAGATTTTAAAAAAGAAATTTTTGATGGCTTTTGAAATTGGTGACAATCAAAAAGATCTTTTGGCCACTTATTTAATGGAAAACTATCCCGATTATCAATTTCATTTTGAAAAAGATTTAAATGGATTTGATCGTTATTTATTCATTTATCATGAATAAATTTTTTCTTTTTAACGCTTAATAATAATAGGTGAAGAAATGAAAAAAGCTATAATCGTTTTATTTATTTTAGTTTTAATATTATTAAGTCAAGTGCCTAAAAGCGAAGGAAATGTGGTTATTCCAGAGGAAGCCATTAGATACCGGATTATTGCAAACAGCAATACTGATGCCGATCAAATGCTAAAACAAGAAATTAAAACCGCCGTTGATCCTTTAATTAATCAAACAATGGTTGAATCAAAAACTATTACCGAAGCACGAGAAAATATTCAAAAGATAATGCCGAATATTGCCAATACTGTGGGAAAATACACGCCAGATTATAAAATAAATTATGGGAATAATTTTTTCCCTGTCAAAGAATATAAAGGCGTAAGTTATCCCGCGGGTAATTATGAATCATTAGTTATCACTTTAGGTCAAGGTTTAGGAGATAACTGGTGGTGTGTTTTATTTCCTCCTTTATGCTTGCTGGAAGCCGAAGACAACAAAATAGATGATGTTAATTATTCGCTTTGGGTTAAAAAAATAATTGCTAATTTTAATTAATAATTAGGTACCTTTTTAATATAATTTAAAAGGTGAGCATATGAAAGAAATGGTATCCCTTTTGCTTATAGGTATTTCCTTATCCATGGATACTTTTTCTTTGTCTTTAAGTTTGGGAACGCTTAATCAAGCCAATACCAAACTTTATTTATTGCCTTATTTTGTTGGAATTCTACATTTTATCATGCCCTTAATCGGTAATCTATTAGGTTTAGAAATCATTAATTGGCTTAATTTAACGACAAATAAAATCTTAGGCATAATTCTTATTATTTTGGCTTTTAACATTGCTTATCATTTCTTTAAAGAAGAAAATCCCATTTTTAATTTAAGTATTGGGGGTTTAATTGTTTTAGCCATTTCAGTTTCGATTGATAGTTTTTCGGTTGGTCTTGGTCTAAGTGCTTTAACTAATCGTTATGCGGTCGCGGGTTTAATTTTTGCTATTTGTAGTTTTCTCTTTACTTATTTAGGTCTTTCGATTGGTAAATATTGTAGTCAGGTTTTAGGTAAATTTGCCAATTGTCTTGGCATAACTTTACTCTTTATTCTCGGGGTAATGCACTTATTTAAATAAATAGTTTGACACCCAAGAAAAAAATGACTATAGTAAAATTAGGAAAAGCAAGGAGCTGATAACATGAAACAAATAATTATTGAGGGTAATCATCTTCTTTCGGGAACTATCAAAATTGGTGGGGCTAAAAATAGTGCGGTGGCTTTAATTCCCGCGGCAATATTAGCCAAAGGCGATTTGAAAATTAAAAATGTGCCTAATATTTCGGATAAAGATGCTTTAATTGAAATCCTCGATTTATTAAATGTTAAGGCCGTAGAATACCAAAACGAATTATTAATTAATACGAGTAATATCAAAAATGCTTTAATTAGTGAACAACTTAGTAATCGATTACGGGCTTCCTATTATTTTATGGGGGCCTTACTTGGTCGTTTTAAAAAAGTAGAAATTTATTTTCCAGGTGGTTGCAATATTGGTTCGCGCCCAATTGATTTACATTTAAAGGGCTTCGAGGCCTTAGGGGCTACGATTAATAAAGAGGGCAGCAAATATATTATTGAAGCCAAAGAATTGAAAGGTACCGAAATATATTTGGATTTTGCCTCAGTCGGGGCGACCATCAATCTTTTATTAGCCGCTGTTTTAGCCCGAGGTAAAACCATTATCAATAATGCGGCCCGGGAAGTTGAAATTGAAAATGTAGCCAAATTTTTAAATAAAATGGGTGCTAATATTAAGGGTGCCGGTACCGAAAGAATCGTTATTAATGGGGTTCGTGAACTCCATGGGGCGGAAATCAGTGTTATACCCGATCGAATTGAAGCCGGAACTTATATAATTATGGGGGCTCTAATTGGCCATAATTTAACGATTGATGGCATTAATCCGAATCATTTAAAGGTTGTTTTAAATAAGTTAAAGGAAATGGGGGTTAAATTTAAAACTAATAAACACCAAGTTACTTTAACTAAAACGAACCAATTTAAAGCCGTCAATGTTCGGACGGCAGTTTATCCGGGATTCCCTACGGACTTAGGCCAACCCATGAGTGTTTTACTTACTCAAGCAACAGGAATTAGTCAATTTGAAGAAACTATTTTTGAAAATCGCATGGGCCATGTTCCTAACTTACAAAAAATGGGAGCCAAAATTGAATATGAACGCCAACATGCCACTTTCCATGGCCCAAATAAATTACATGGGGCTGAACTTACCGCCACGGATTTAAGGAGTGGGGCGGCTTTAGTTACCGCGGGCTTAATTGCCGAGGGAACGACAATAATCAATGATGCCGAACATATCTTACGGGGTTATGAAAGAATTATTACAAAACTTTCCGATGTTGGTGCTAAGATTAAGATTGTTGATGTATAATGTAGAGAAAAATGCTCTACATTTTTTTATGGGGGTTTTATGAAAAGAAGATATAAACTACTATTAATAATTTTATTGGGTTGTCTTATTACAATTATTATTTATTTTTCGGCCACCTCAACTAATAAAAACATTGTTGCTTTAGGTGATGGCCTTAGTTTAGGCATGACACCTTATCATGTGGCAGGCCTAAGTTTTAATGATTATCTTCGTGATTACTTGGAAAATCGTCATGATTTAGCCAGTTTTAATCAAGAGTTTTGTGCCGAACATTTAACCATTGATAAATTAAATACTTATTTAGAAAAAAATGTTTTGAGTAAAAGTAATAAACCGATTAAACAAATTATTGATCAAGCCGATATTGTTACTTTGGCTATAGGTCTCGATGAATTAGCGTTAATTTCCTTGCAAACTAATGACCTAGACGAATATATTGCCAACTTTATTTTAACTTATAAAAATGTTTTAAATGAGATTCGCACCTTTTACCAAAAAGATTTAATTATTATTGGCCTGTATCCGGCCTATAATTTAGATAAGAATACGGTTATTACCATCAATCAAAAGTTGCAGGAACTCGCCGTTACTTTTAATACCGACTTTTTAGATATTTTGGCTATTTCTCTAAATAAAGATTATTATTTACAACCAACCAGTTATTATTTTAACTACCAAGCCCATAAATTAATTAGTCAAAAGATTATCAAGATGTTAAATTAAGATTGAATTAAATTAGAAATTCCCGAAAATAATAAAAATTTAATTTGTAAGAGTAAAATCCCAATCAATGTGGGATT
>CANRAJ010000062.1 GCA_947628545.1 uncultured Bacilli bacterium
TCATGTTTTTCTCTTTCTTGCATTTTTGACTTTTTGGGTCTTGACCATATATATATATATATATAATAAAAGGGAAAGTAGGTGATATATATGAAACACAATTTTTCCTTTTTAATTAAGATAATTGTTTGTTTAAGTATCATTTCAATTATTTCTACAAGTGGGTTTATTTATTTACTACTTAATCCCCGAGAAATCTTAATGGAAAATAAAGTTACTAGAAAAAATTCAAGTAACTTAATAAGTATGATGTTGGAAACCGAAAATGGTAATTATGAAGAAAGCAAAGATAATGCTTGGCCAGATGCGCAATATATCTTAAATGAAAAATTAAGTGGTTGTGAAAATGGTAGTAAAATTATTTGGAACGAAAAAAATCAAAGTGTAGAAGTAAGTGCCCAAAGTAGTGATAAATGTTATCTTTATTTTGATCATAAAATATTTACGGAATATATCCTAAATTTATATCAAAAAGATGGCGATAATAATCTATATTATCATGATGGAATCGGAGCATATTCTAATAGTAATTTAGAAGCCGGTGATTTATCGTATCGATACAGTGGTTCAAGCACGAGCGTAAATAATTATATTTGTTTTGGTGGCGCATGTTCCAATAATCCAGATGATGATGGTTATAAAAATTTGTATCGCATCATTGGTTTATTTAAAAATAAAAATGATAATTACGAAATAAAAATAATCAAAGCTGATTCCGTTACAAAAAATGATTTAGGAGATTTAAGTATTAACAATAGTTCTTTTAATAGTGAGGTACCTGTGAATGCATCTTATCGCGGAAAGTTAAAATATCACTCAAGATATCACTGGAATAACAATCTAGGTACGGCAGAAGAAGATCAAAATGTTAATATGTGGGAAGAAAGTAACTTAAATAAAGTAAATCTAAACGATTTTTACTATAATTCGATAAAATCACCCTATAAAGAAATGATTGCCGAACATGAATGGATAGTCGGAGGATATGAACATTCAAAATCAAATTTTGATGCTAAAACAGTATACGAAGCAGAATTAGGGAAAGATAAATTAACTACTTCCGATCAGAAATGTTATACGCAAGGTAATACGACAGATGCTAGATTATGTACAGAAAATGATTTAATTTCAACGACAAACGTAGGTTTAATGTATGTTTCTGATTATATGTATGGAACTTTACCTGAATATTGGAATACCATAGCATCTAATTATAAAAATGATGAAATTAAAGATAATAACTGGATATATCTGGGAATGTACGAATGGACTATTTCCCGAGTGGCATCCACAGGTAATGGAATAAGACGGGTAGATGAAGATGGTATGTCGTGTAATGCCAATGGGGTAAATACATATCTTTATCTTCGGCCGGTCCTATATTTATCATCTCAGGTCAAAATAGCTGGTGGTTTGGGTACTGAAAGTAATCCCTATCAATTAAAAATGTAATTAAATAAAAAATAAGAACAGTTTTGTCTAACCTGTTCTTATTTTAAATACATAGAATATCTTTGAAAGTATTCGGTGTATATTTTTTTAACCTTTTCAAAATTCTCCGGACTATATTTATTTTTATAACGATTGATATCAAATACGTTAGGATTACTTATTATATCCCGCCAATTCTTTTTGATAAAAATAAAAGTAAAATTTAATTCTTCTTCACTTAAAGTACAATTTTTGCTTAAGGCAAAATTATTTACATCATCCACGGTTAATTTATTCATATACTTTTCGATAATACTATACATAAAAATCACCTAATATATTGTATGAAATATTATTAATTTGAAATACTAATAAATGATTAGAATAATGAAAAAAAGCCGAATTGTAATACTCTTAATTATTTTATTTTTTCTAATAATTAGTATTAGATTATTTTTTCTTGGAGTAATTAAACATGAGACGTATCAAAAAAAATTAGCTGAAAAAACGAATGTAACGGTTTTGGGTTTAAGTGCCCCGCGAGGACGGATTTTAGATACTAATGGGAAAATTATTGTTGATAATATTGGAATTAATACGATTATGTATCATAAAATAAAAGGAATTACAACCAAAGAGGAAATTGCAATTGCCAGACGGTTAGGTAAAATCTTAAATGTGGGGCAACCAAGTACGCAAGTATTAAAAGATTATTGGTTAGTTTTAAATGATGGTAATTTATTAATTACGGAAGAAGAATGGCAAATGGTAGAAGAACGAAAATTAACTACCAATGAGATTAAAGAAAAACAATATGAACGAATTACCGAAGATATGTTGGATTATAGTTTAGAAGAACAAAAGGCGGCTTTAATTTATAGTTTAATGAATGAAGGGTATAATTATCAAAAAAAGGTTATTTTAAATAAAGCTAGTGATGCCGAATGTGCTTTAGTAGCTGAATCTAATTTGCCAGGAATCACTATTGAAATGAGTTGGCAAAGGCATTATGTCTATGGTGATACGATGAAAAGTGTTTTGGGTTCAGTAGGCCCAATTGCGCGGGAAGAGAAAAATAATTATTTAACCCAGGGTTATGAAATCACCGATATTGTTGGGCGGAGTTATTTAGAAAAAGAATATGAAGAATATTTAAAAGGGGAAAAAGCCGTTTATCAAGTTAATAAGGATAATACTTTAACTTTAATTAAAGAAGCCCAACGGGGTAAAGATTTAGTTTTAGCCATTGATATTGATATTCAAAAACAAGTGGAAGCAACTCTGGAAGATAAAATAATGTTAGGGAAGAAAAGTTTTGCTAATACGGAGTATTATAAAGAAAGTTATGCTGTAGTTAGTAATCCAAATACTGGGGCCATAATTGCTTTAGCCGGGAAAAGATTAAATCAAGATGGTACATTTACGGATGTGGCGACGAATAATATAAATACCTCGTATACGATTGGTTCAGCAGTTAAAGGAGCCACTATTGCGGTGGGGTATAAATATAATTTAATTACGATGGATAAGTATATAACCGATGGGTGCGTCAAACTTTATGCGGTACCCGCTAAATGCAGTCATAAAAGTTTAGGGCGGATTAATGATCTTACGGCTTTAGCCCAATCTTCCAATTATTATCAGTTTTTAATTGCCATTGGTCTTACGGGCAATAAATATTATCCAAATCTGAAATTAAATGCCACGGCCGAGCATTTTCAAATCTACCGGGATACTTTAGCTAACTTTGGTTTAGGGGCTATCACAGGAATTGATTTGCCGGGAGAGGTCGCCGGGATTAAAGGGGCGGCAATTGCCGATGATTTACTCCTTAATTTAGCAATTGGCCAATATGATACTTATACGCCAATAGAGGTTATCCAGTATGTGAATAGTGTTGCCAGTGGCCAAAGATATCAACTTGCTTTAATGCAAAAGATTATTAGTGATGAAAGCATCATAAAAACGAACAAGCCAAAAGTATTAAATGACATTGATTTAAGTAGTGAGGTTTTAGAACGAATTCGCTTAGGTATGAGTAAAGTTTTAAGCGAAGGAACAGGGAAAGGATATGTTGATGTATCCTTAAATCCGGTAGGTAAAACTGGGACGAGTCAAACATTTATTGATAACAATCACGATGGTGTTATGGAAACGGCGACTGTTTCCTCGGCTTTCGCCGGTTATTTTCCAAAAGATAATCCTCAGTATAGTGTGGTGGTGATTACGCCAAATATTTCGCACCGGAATGGGCGAAGCGAAGCCATGTATTATGGGGCCCGTCGCATGACCAACGAAATTACTAACTTTTTAGCCCAATATAATCCTCATTCCGAAAATTAATATTTTAAGATTAATTCCATATAATTAAAAAGAGCGCTAATTTTACATAAATTCCGTACTTTTTGGTTGAAAAAAGTCCAAAGTTTGGTTATAATGATTAAAGAAATTGATGCAGAGGAGGTATTCTGATGGCAAAAAAAGAAAATCGGGTGCGAACCCAATTAAAATGCCCTAACTGTGGCTTTGAAATTCGCCCTACAGAAAAAAATAAGAAAAATACAACGGAACGGTTGGAATTAAATAAATATTGTCCAACTTGTCGTAAAACTGTAACATTTAAAGAAAAAAGAAGTTAGAAGGTGATTTTAGATGGATATTAATATTAATGATATTAAAAATGGAATGACGATTATTATCGATGGTAATTTATGCTCTATCGTCGAATTTCAACACGTTAAGCCAGGTAAAGGACCAGCTTTTGTCCGGATTAAACTCCGGAATTTAAGAACGGGTTCTATTGTCGAAAATACTTATAATACGAATATTAAAGTAACTAGAGCCCATATCGATAAAACAAAAGCGCAATATTTATATAGTCAAGGTAATGATTATGTCTTTATGAATAGTGCAACATATGATCAAATTGAAATTCCAGCAGCTACTTTAGGCGATGCCGTTCATTTTATCAAAGAAGGCATGGAAATCGATATTGATTTTTATGAAGGCGAAATAATTGGTATTACCTTACCTGAAAAAGTGGAATACGAAGTTATTGAAACGGAACCAGCAGTTAAAGGTAATACAGCAACTAATGCGACGAAAGATGCGAAAATCGAAACGGGTTATACTGTAAAGGTGCCACTTTTCATTAACGAAGGAGAAAAGATTATTATTTCCACGAAAGATGGTAAGTATTCTTCTCGAGCATAGTCAAATAATTGTCAAGTATGCATGAAATTGATGCAATACTTGATTTTTTTTTTTTTTTTTGATATAATGGGAAATAGAAAGATGATACTTTACCTAATAAGTGTCAAGTTTTCAAAAAAAGAAAGAGAGGAAAGAGAATGAAAAAATTATTAGGTTTCTTAACACTAGCAATATGTTCCCTTGGTTTAATTGTTGGTGTTAAAGCAGCAGAAGAATATCCTAATGTTGTTGATGCAACAAAGCCAGATGCCATACCTCATGGAGCAACAGTTACAGTTACGGGTGCAAAATCCGAACTTGTTACGGTTACTGTTAGTGATGGTGAATGGCATTTACTAGATGATTCCGTATTTGAAAGACCCGATGGTTATAGCTGGGTAGGTTTAACTTTTACGATGCCTAGTGGAGCTCAAAATATTAAAATTACGAGTGCCCAAAATAATGGCTCAACTGATTATCATAATGATGCTTCTATTACGGATTATTTTGGTTTTAACTTAGAAGAAATTGAAAATGCCGTTCGGGATTTAAAACCAAATTTAACGAAGGATTTTACTTTGACATGGCAAGATGCCGAAGGGAATAATCTTGAACAAAAAATTCATTTTGTTATTGAGTTTGCTAAAATTACCATGAAAGACGATTATAGTGACGATCGTACGGAAGATGAAGTATGGAGCGAAGAAATATATGAAACGGCAAAAGAAGAAGCGGAAGTTAACCATACACATAAAATTACCGTTGTAACGGAACATGGTAAAGTTGATGTTCCTGCTACCGCTTTAATGGGAACAGAAGTAACTTTAAAAATTACTCCTGATGCAGGATATGAACTTGATAAAATTGTCGTTGACGATGAAAGTGTTAAAATTGAAGATAATAAGTTTGTAATGCCTGATAAAGATGTTACATTAACAGTTACGTTTAAAAAAGTTAAAGTAGAACCAGAAGTAAAACCAAGTGATACCACGACAACTGATACGACAACGACTGATACAACGACTGAAGAAAATCCATCAACTTTTGATGGTATCGTAGTGTATGTTACCCTTGGCGTTGCCGCTTTAGGAACAACGATGTATGCTTCTAAAAAATTCTTAAAAAAAGAAAATTAGCCAGTATTTAAGAGAATAGCAATTATTCTCTTTTTTATTGCTTTAAAATAAAATTAAAGATAAAATGATTATGTTAGGAAATGATTATATGGGAGATTATGAATTTAAAAAAAGTGATTTACCTAAATTAAAAAAAATAACCCAGCCTAAAACAGTTAAAAAAAAGTTGCATTTTCGGCGTTGGGTTTGGGGTGTTATATTAGCGTGTTCGTTAATTGTCTTAGGATATTCTGGCTTTAAAATTATCACTTGGCAAAAAGAAAATAAAGCCATTGCTAACCAAATGCAAGAAATTGAAAATATAACTCCTATTATAGAAGTTGAAGATAATGCAGATGATGAGAATATTATTACGGAACATGTTAATCCGCCAGCGGAAGAAGATAAAAATAATGATTATTGGCAATATATCAAATTGCCTTTAATAAGTGTAGATTTTACCGAATTAAAAGCGAAAAATAATGATACCGTGGCTTTTTTAAGTGTCGGGGGAACAAATATTAATTATCCTGTTGTCCAAACCACTGATAATCAGTTTTATTTAAAACATTCTTTTGATAAAACGGAAAATAGTGCGGGGTGGGTCTTTATGGATTATCGCAATGATGCCCATAACTTGCAAGATAATACCATTATTTATGCTCATGGTCGGGCGAATTCCACGATGTTTGGTTCCCTTAAAAATATTTTTAAAAGTTCCTGGTACCAAAATACTGATAATTATATTATCAATTTATCAACGGAAACTGAAAATACTTTATGGCAAGTTATTTCTGTTTATCAAATTCCGACCGAAACTTATTATTTAACCTCGAGTTTTGGAACGGATGAATCATTTCAAAAATTTTTAGATACCATTGTGGGGCGGAGTAAGTATAACTTTAATGCCAGTGTAACGACTGAGGATAAAATCTTAACTTTATCGACCTGTTATAATAAAACTGATAAAGTGGTATTACATGCTAAATTAATTAAAAAACAAGCTCGCTAAGAGCTTATTTCAGACTGTTGACAAAAGAAAATATGTCAATAGCACTGAATTAAATTAAAAGTTCCCATAATAATAAAAAAATAAAATTTTATGATTAAATTCCCAATAATATGGGAATT
>CANRAJ010000063.1 GCA_947628545.1 uncultured Bacilli bacterium
ATTGTACTAAATTTCTAACGAAAAGTCTATGAAGTAAAACAAGTTTTACTTCACAAAAAAGTACAAAGCGTGTAGAATATGTAACTATTCGAACTGAAACAAATTCCTGCTTTGTACAAAAAATATTATACATTATTTATTAAATAAAGCAAGACCTTGTTTCTAGTTTGGATAGAAAGAAGGTTTTTTATATGACTAATGACTTACAAAAAGTCAAAGATCTACTTAAGGTTCGTGGTTGTAGTGATCGCACTGCTACTAACTATATTAGTTGCCTTAATAGATTTAAAAAATATTTTGAAGGAAAGGAGTTAAAAGATTTAAAAGAACAAGACATACTTGATTATTTAAAAGTTAATTGTATTGATTTAGATTTCTCGGCTGCCACTATTAATGTTAATCGGGCTGCTATTAAATATTATTACTTAGTTAATTTTAACATTGATTTTAATAATACATTACTTCCATCTTGCAAAGTTAATAATAGATTTCCTGTTTTACTTTCTAAACAACAAGTTATTTCTATTTTTAATAACGAATCTAATCTTAAACATAAGCTTTGGATTATTCTGGCTTATGGTTCTGGTTTACGTATCAGTGAAGTTGCTTCTTTAAAAGTTTCTGATATTCTTTCTAAAGAACACAAAATTCATGTTATTGGCAAAGGTAATAAAGAACGTTATGTTCCCCTTCCTGATTTTACTTTAAAACTTCTTAGATTATATTGGATTCAAAACAAAGATAAAATTACTAATGATTATTTATTTCCAGGGATGTTTTCTAAAACAGAATTAACACATATTAATCCTTTTACTATTAAGCAAGCATTTCAAAAAATTAAAGAAAACAATAATTTAGATAATTCTATTACTTTTCACACTTTAAGACATTCTTTTGCTTGTGAATATTTAAAATCTGGTGGTGATATTTGGGAACTTCGTAGTTTATTAGGTCATTCTTCTATTAATACTACTATGGTTTATCTTCATATGGCTGAAGATTTTTCAAAAGTTTATTCCCCTTTAGATGAGGTTTCTAATGGCTAATTTTACTGTTCAAGATGTTTTTCTTAGATTTGGTCCTAATTATATTAAAAATCATAAATTATCTATCGATGAATGGAAAGTTTTTAATGCTATTATGAAATGTCGAACTAAAGCATTAGGTATTCATTCTTCTATTTGTGAAATATGTGGTGAAGAATATTTTTCTTTTAATTCTTGTCGCAATCGCCATTGTCCTATGTGTCAAAATTATCAAAAAGAACTTTGGATTCAAAATGAATCTTCTTATCTTTTGGATTGTCCTTATTTCCATATTGTTACTACTATTCCTTATGAATTAAATGATATTATTCTCTATAACAAAAAAGATTGTTACAACATTTTATTTAAGGCAACTAGTGAATCTATTTTAAAACTTGCCAATGATCCTAAATGGTTAGGTGCTAAGCCAGGTATTACTTCTATTCTTCATACTTGGGGTTCTAATATGGAGTTTCATCCTCATATTCATTCTATTGTTACTGGTGGTGGAATCAATAATAACAAATGGATTAATTGCCAAGAAAATTATCTTTTTAAAGTGCAAGTTTTATCTTCTTTATTTAAAGGTAAATTTTTAGCTTATCTTAAATCTTTAGATTTACAATTTCCTTATCATTTAAAACATCTTAAAGATATTAAAAACTTTAACAAATTTTTAGAACCTTTATATAATAAAGATTGGATTACTTACATTGAACCACCCAAAGGCAAAGTGGAAAATGTTATTGAATATATTGGTAGATATGCTTTTCGTATTTGTATTTCTAATGAAAGAATTAAAAATATTTCTAATACCTCAGTTACTTTTCAGTACAAAGATTACAAAGACAATGGTAATGTTAAACTTATGACCATCTCAGGTGAAGAATTTATTCGGAGATTTTTACTTCATGTTCTTCCCAAGTATTTTACTAAAATCAAACACTATGGTTTACTTGCTAATCGTTGTAAAAAATCTATTATTAAGTTATGTCGCATTTTAATTGGACAAAGGATTTTTAGTGATTTTTCCATTTCTATAAAAAAAGAATTGCATAAGTTTTTATGTCCTTCTTGTAAATTTTCCTTATCCAATTCTAATTTTAATTTCTTCCGACTCTAATATTTAATTTTTCTTTTTCTTTTCATTACACTTATTAGTGTAATCTCTTTAACTTTCTTTAATTTTAGTTTTATAACTATTTTGTCTCTTATTTTTTACAGTTAATTACTTTTTTTCTTTAAAATTTAGGATATTGGCAATTTTACTTTTTCCTTATAGGACTTTAGTCGTTAGAAATCATAGTACAATGCTGTTATGAAACTTTTTGCTTGCTCAAAAACTTTCATAACTTGCTATACATTATAGCACAGACAAGTAATTTTTGCATTTTTACCGAAAATATGGTAAAATCTTGGCTGGTGAGGGAAAATGAAATTACCCGATATTAAAATACTAGATGAAAAACATAAAATTCTTCATACTAAATCAACTGAAGTTTCTTTTCCTGTGGATCAAAAAACGCAAAAACTATGCGCGGATATGATTACCTATCTTAAAATGAGTCAAGATGAAAAAATTGCCGAAAAATATAAGCTTCGCGCAGGCATGGGTTTGGCCTTTATTCAACTCGGTATTCCCCAAAGAATCTTTGTTATTGCGAATGAAAAAGAAGATGGAACTTTTGAAGAATATACGATTATTAATCCAAAAATTGTCAGCCAAAGTGAAGAATTAATTTATGTCGGCGAAGGTGAAGGATGTTTAAGTGTTAATCGGGAGGTCGAAGGAATTGTACCTAGAGCCGCGCGCATTAACTTAGAATATTATGATTTTGAAGGTAATAAAAAAACTATTCGGGCCCGCGAAGATTTAGCCGTGGCTTTTCAACACGAAATAGATCATTTAAACGGTATTTTATTTGTCGATCGCATTGATCCGAAAAATCCTTATAAAGATATGGAAAAAATGCGGGAATTATAAAATTAAAGCAACCAAAAAGCAACTCCAAAGGTTGCTTTTTTAATTGGTTAATTTAGTACTAACGATTTTAGATACTCCCGACTCTTGCATTGTTATCCCATATAAAGCATCCGCATATTCCATCATTTTCTTTTTATGGGTAATAACAATAAATTGACTCTTATCTTTTTCTTGATTGAGATATTTTCCAAACATATCGACATTGGCTTCGTCTAAAGCCGCTTCGGCTTCATCTAAAATAATAAATGGGGCTGGTCTAACCTCTAACATTGCAAAAAGAAGACAAATTGCAGTTAAGGCCTTTTCGCCCCCACTTAGGGCTAAAGGCGAATTAATCTTTTTCCCAGGCGGAATAGCAATAATATCAATTCCCGTATGTAATATATCATTCGGATCACTTAATTTTAATTCGCCATGACCACCTTTAAACATTAATTTAAAGATGCGACTAAACTCTTTTTTAACCTCACTAAAAGTTGTTTGAAATTTTTCTACCATTATAGCATCCATTTGGGTAATAATATCTTTTAATTCCCCACTTGATTGCGTTAAATCAGCTCTTTGTTTTGTTAAAAACTCATAGCGTTTATTTAATCTTTCATATTCAGCAATACTACCTAGATTAACCTCGCCAATTTTTTGTAAATCTTTCTTTAACCGATTAACTTTTTCCCGGGCTAAAGATTCATCTAAATCTAAAGAATAATTCGTTAAAGCGGCCTCATAAGTTAAATTATATTCCTCATTTAAAAGAACTAATAAATTATCTAATTTAACCTCGATTTTCCCACCAGCGACCTCTTTATCTTTTAACTCATTTTGCATTCGGTTATATTCGGTATTTAAATCTTTAACTTGTTTTGTTAAAGCCGCAATTTCATCAGTTAAATCGGCTTTAGTCGTCATTAAATCATTAACATCGTTTTCCACAGTTTGTTTATTTTTTTCTAAAACACTAATTTCTTCTAAAAGTGTCGTTAATTTATCATTTAATTTATTATTTTGAAGATTTTTCATCCCCTCTAATTCGCTCGTTTTTTGGGCTAAAGTTTTAGTTATATCTTCTAAACTGGTCGTTTTACTTTCAATTTCCGTTTCGATAATTAAAATATCTTTGGTTTGATTTAAATCTTGATCCGTTAATTGTTGTAATTTCGCTGCCGCTTTTTCCCGTTCTAAGTTTAAAACCGTAATTTCTTGTTGCAGATTTTGATAAGTTTCTTTATATTGTAATAATTCTTTCTTGGCTAACATCGCATTAGAATTTTTATTAACACCACCGGTGATAGAACCTCCGACATTTTGGATTTCGCCTTCTAAAGTGACAACTTTATATTTGTAATCAACTAGTTTTCCCATCGTTTTTAAAGTCGTGGTATCTTGAACAACCAAAACATTACCTAATTGATTTTTGACAATATTTTCATAAATGTCATCATATTTGACTAAATCGGCCAGTACCCCCACAAAGCCCGGAGTTTTTTTAATATTAGGCATTAAACTAGGAGCAATTTCGCGGGCTTTAATAATATTTAACGGATAAAAAGTGGCCCGCCCTAACCGATTTTCTTTTAAATAGTTTATAGCTTTCATGGCGGCATCTTCATCGCTTACCACAATATAGTTACGAGCCGCTCCCAAAGCGGTATCAACAGCCACCAAATATTCATCGGGAACCGTCAAGATTTTAGCAATGGTACTGTGAATTCCTTTAAGACGTGGATTACTTACAACACTGCGCACTGCCAAAGGAGAAGCGGCTTCACTAGCCAAATTATTTTCTAAAATTTCAATTTTATTTTGCCAAACTAATAAATCTTTGTTTTTGTTTTGTAATTTAACTTCTAAATTATCATGCGTAATTTTTAGTTTTAAGGTCTCATCGGCTAAATCGCGATGTTCTTTTTCTTTGGCCTTAATTTCTTTAGTTAATTTAGTTAAATCTTGTTGCAATAATTCTTGGTTTTTCTCTAAAACTAATTGTTCTTCTTTTAAAGTAAGTAAGTTTTCATTCAAGGCCTTTTCGTTAACATTATATTTTTGTCGTTCAATGGTTAATTGTTTTTCATTATTTAAATTACTTAATTTTTTTGTAAGTTCTAAGATTTCATTCCGTTTATTAGTTAACTGATCTTCAAGCGATAAGTTTTGGGCCCGCAACTTTTCTAAAGTAAGTTCGGCTTCGGTACTTTCTTTACCGGTAAGTTGCTCTTTTAAAAGCGTAATATCCGCTTGATTTTGACGATATTCGGCATTGAATTTGGTAATATCTTCGGCCATTAAAGCAATATCAATACTTTCTAACTCCTCTTTGATTGCCACATATTGTTGGGCTTTCGCACTTTGTTTTTGTAAAGGTTCAACCGTCGTTTCTAATTCTTGAATTACTAAATTAAGGCGGAGTAAATTTTCTTCGGTTTTGGCGAGTTTCTGTAAACTTTCTTCTTTCCGTTTTTTGTATTTTAAAACACCCGCGGTGGCTTCAAAAATAAGCCGCCGGTCACTACTTTTACTGTTGACAATATTGGTAACATTGCCTTGGGAAATGATATTAAAAGCCCCGGTTCCGGTGCCACTTTCGATAAATAAATCGGTAATATCTTTTAACCGCACCTTACTATTATTTAAATAATATTCGTTTTCGCCCGTCGCATAAACGACTCTTTTAACCTCAATTTCGGCAAAATCACTATTTAAATAATGATCGGTATTATCAAAAGTTAAAGCCACCATGGCTCTTTTTAAGGGCTCCCGACTATTTGAACCATTAAAGATAACCTCACTCATGGCACTAGAACGCAAGGATTTGGCTGATTGTTCCCCTAAAACCCAACGCACGGCATCGACAATATTACTTTTGCCACTGCCATTAGGTCCCACAATTCCCGTAATTCCTGGATTAATTTCTAAATTTAACTTATCGGCAAAAGATTTAAAACCCTGTGCCCGAATACTTTTTAAATACATCTTTCTCACCTATTTAGCACTTTTTTGATAAGCATCATATGCCGCATGTTGTTCGGCTTCTCTTTTACTTTTGCCTTTGCCCCGACCATAAATAATACCATCGATTTTGACAATAACCTCAAAAGTTTTATCATGGGCTAAACCATATTCTTTAACTATTTCGTATTCTAAGGATTTTTTCCCCGTTTGGACATATTCTTGTAATTTAGATTTATAATCCGTATTAAAATTAATATTCCGTTTAATATAAGGAATAATGATAGCATCAATATAATCTTTGGCCACTTTATATCCTTGATCTAAATAAATAGCCCCAACAACGGCTTCAAAAACATCGGCAATAATTGTATCGTTTAAATGATGTTTTTGCCCTTCACCAACTCTAATTTCTCGGTCTAAACCAATATCTTTAGCATAAGTGGCTAAAGCATGTTCACACACAAAACTAGCCCGATGCTTAGTCATTTCGCCTTCATGATAATTAGTATGTAAATAAAAATAGTCACTTGTTACTAATTCTAAAACGGCATCACCTAAAAACTCTAAGCGTTCATAATTTTCACAATTTTTGTGTTCATTAGAATAACTACTATGCGTTAATGCTGTTTGCAACAATTGTTCATTTTTTATCTTAATTTTAAACTTCTCTAAAAACTTCATGTTATCATATCCATTCTTTATTTATTTTACTAAACTTTTACCGAAAAGTCTAGAAAGAAAAGCGATGCTCAGCTCTAAGGAGTGAAAATTTTTCGCAATCAACCAATTTGATATAATAAAGCAAAGGTGGTTGATTAAATTGATG
>CANRAJ010000064.1 GCA_947628545.1 uncultured Bacilli bacterium
GTTTTTCTTTCTTCCTTAATTCCATGAAAGTCGGAATGGGTTTGTCTTACTGCCATCTCCGCTTGTTATTTTGGTCGAAGAGTCCAAATAGAAGGTTGGCCGCACGTCCCAGTTGCTGTACACGTCGCTGTTGTTCGCATAGCCCGTACTGAGAAGCCACACAAAGTAGCCATAGTCCGAATTACGAGAAACTGTCCATTCAGATTTTCCTAAAAACATCCAATTATTTTCTTTTACGGCTTCGCTACCGTATCCACTTGAACTAGGTACGTATTGATTCCATGCATCTGGATAGGCAGCATAACCATAATCACTTACATACATTAAACCAATTTTGGCATCTTTATATGTTAAGTCGTCTTCGGTACATGTTTGGGCTGCACTGTTATTATCTTCTGAATAGCATTCTTTATCACTTGTTGTTAGTTTTTCTGTTCCTAGTTCTTTATTATATACTTGTTGAGCATTATATGAACTTGAATATGGTAAACCTCCTGTTGTCCAATCATGTTCTGTTATATGTTCACTTAAACCACTTACTTTGGCAAGGTATGTATTTAAATAATATTCATTTAGATTTACTTTATTTAAATTACTATATTGCCACATGTTTGTATTACCATCGCTACCACTGATTCCTTTGCTACTATTCCAAAAATAACTTGAACCATAATATGCCCCATCTTCGGCTGTTGAGTTATCTCCTAATTCTGTCGCTGTTCCCTCGGTGGCTTTTATTAATTTCATTTCATATTCGCCTGATTCATTTGGAAAGAAGCCAATTATTCGATATAAATCGGCATCCGAAGCACATTCTCCAACTGTTGTTTCGGTTCCATCTAAACAAACATAGTTTTTAACTTTTTCACTTGAACCACTAAAGCGATATGATTTATCACCGGCTTCTAAAGCGCTATTAGCCATTTTCTCATAATCAGCCTCACCATCATGATAAAATAAAGTTTTATCAGCATCGGCAACTGTTAAAGAAGCCTTAGTTAATTTGCAAGCAGCACCCTCATCGGTGCAAGTTTCAGCATAAGTATTAGGCATTTTTTCTTCTTGAATAAATATATCGGCTTGAAATTCCGCATTTTCATTAATTGATTGATCAAAATCATAACTAATAAAGGTTAATGTGTAGGTCCATGTATGAGTTTCTCCGGTATCTGAATCCGTAGAGGCAATTTCTCGATCAATAGCAATATTAAAAATACCTTTGGCATTAGTAATATCATAACCAGAAATTTGTTCTTCATTAAAATCCGTAACGGTAGTATAAGTTAAACCATCAACCTCATCACTAACAATATTTCCCGTATTATCTTTGACTGTTAAAATTAATTCCGGTTTATCAGCCTTAGTATAATTAAAAGTATTTTTCGAAATCACAATTCCCGTTGTATAATTAGCCGAAGCATTCTTCAATTTAGCATTAGCAATTAAAGTAACTGAAGGATGCGTTTCCGTAACATAATTTTGACCAATCGTGGAAAAATCATCACTCGATAAAATAATTGCTAAAGGATCGCCTTTGCGAAAATATAGATAATCGCCGGTAGAGGTAATTGTTCCTTCTGTAGTACCCACATCAGCATCCACCGGTTCCAAATAAGCATACGCATTTCGGGTAATTAATAAAATAACTAAGAGAATTATTAGCACTAAAAGTGTCATCAATAAACGACTATTTCGAATTCGATCTATCATGCTATCACCCTACTATTGTTAATTATAACATTTTTTTTAAGTTAAAAAAAGTACCTTTTATTAAAAAGGCATTTTAAAATTTCCATTACTCATTTTTTTCATCATATCGCGCATCATATTAAATTGATTGAGCAACCGATTGACATCTTCAACTTTGGTTCCACTACCCTTGGCTATCCGTATTTTGCGACTAGCCTTAAGAATTTCCGGTTTTCTTCTTTCTTCTTTGGTCATAGAACTAATGATGGCCTCAACATGAGCCAGTTGTTTAGGATCAACCGAAACATTATTTAATCCCATTTTTCTAGCTTGTGGGAGCATTTTTAAAATATTTTCTAAAGGTCCTAATTTTTTTATTTGTTTTAAATTAGTTAGGAAATCCTCTAAATCATATTTGCCTTTTTTCATCTTTTTGGCTTGTTCTTCCGCTTCCGTTTCATCAAAAACATCTTCGACTTTTTCGACAATACTTAAAATATCCCCCATATCGAGGATCCGTTCGGCCATCCGTTCAGGATAAAATTCTTTTAAACCATCGAGTTTTTCACTATCCCCAACAAATTTAATAGGAATATGGGTTAAGTGTCTAACTGATAAGGCCACCCCACCTTTAGTATTACCATCGAGTTTAGTTAAAATACAACCCGTTAGGGCTAAATTATCATTAAAGCCCGTGATTACATTAATGGCATCTTGGCCCATGGCCCCATCAATAACTAAGATTTTTTCTTGGGGCTTAATCGTGGTTTCTAGATCCTTTAATTCTTGCATTAAGCCATCATCAATTTGTAACCGGCCCGCGGTATCGATAATAATATAATCATAATTATTTTCCTTGGCATAAGTTAAGGACTCAGTAGCAATTTCTAAAACCGAGGCATTCTCCTTTTTAAAAACGGGAATATTTAATTGCCGCCCAATTTCCTCTAATTGGTTAACTGCTGCCGGCCGATAAATATCACAAGCCACAAGCAACGGCTTTTTACTATGCTTTTTACGTAAAAAGTTTGCTAGTTTGCCTGCCGTTGTTGTTTTACCAGAACCTTGAAGCCCAATTAACATTAAAATCGTGGGTTTTTCATTTAACTCTAAAGGAACATAATCGCCCCCTAAAAGGGTAACTAATTCATCTTTGACAAGTTTTAAAAATACCTCATCCGGTTTTAAACTTTTAGCAACATCAGCATCTAAGGCCTTTTCTTTAACAGCATTAACAAATTCTTTAACTACTTGATAGTTAACGTCGGCTTCCAGTAAAGCAATGCGAATTTCCCGCATAGCATCAGCAATATTTTCTTCCGTAATTTTGCCCATGCCGCGAATATTTTTAAGTGCATTACTTAACCGATCACCCATATATTCAAACATAATTTAACCCTCTTTCCTTTAATTATTCTTTTTTATACGATATGTAAATTATAAAACTTCGTCTTTAACAGTTTATCCCGTTCTAAAGCATCCATTTTATTTTCTTTTAATTTTAAATCTGCTTTAGTTCTTACATCATCTTCTTCGACAGTAATAAGATCAACCGTTTGAACATGTTTAACATAATTTGCTAATTCATTTAAAAAATCTGGTTTATCTTTGATTTCTTTTACTTTACTTTTTAATAGAGATAAAACTTTTTTATTTGAAGGATTATGATCAAAATGAAAATACTTGCCACTATTTTTCCTATTTACTACCCCTTTTGCATTATTAAAAAATAATCCGCGATACTTATCATAGATAATTTTCTTAGGTATAAAAATATCATTTTCTTGTTTAATTATTTTCTTTTTATCTTCCCCAGATATTAAATTAAGTAGTAATTTATAGGCTTTTTTACTTATGCGATAACCTAAAAAATCATCACTCAATTGGGTCCAAGTTGAACATAAAGTGGAATTTCCTCCCCCACCAGCCATTATTTTAGTATTAAAACTGGCATCTTCATAGTCTACAGAAAATATTTGATAGAATAGTAAAGCCGTATCATTAATCCATTCGGCACTTATCTGTTTTTTCATTAATTACCTCCCAACATTTTAATCCTAATTCAATATTGCACTATAATACTCTTTTAACTCACTTTTATCAACAATTATTTTTAGATGAATTGCTACGGTAGGTTTTAATTGCTTAACATCATCTAAATTAAAAAGATATTTATCATTTTCTTGTTTAATTTTTTCAAGGGGGACAAATAACAAATTATTTATTTTTTTACCTGTAATATCGCCATCAGTTCCTCTGCCAATTCTATTTTGCATACTTTTAACCGGAACCGAAGCCTTATTATTAATAATTTCACCACCAATATTAATTATTGAATTATGCAAAAATATTGGAGTAAAAACTTTACCCGAATTTTTACCCGCGGGTCTAATTTCCGATCCATCCGTGGAAATAATAGCAAAGTTCTCTGTCCCATCAACACAATTTATGGTAATAGCAATAAGTTTATTATCTTTATCTAAAGTTACAATTGTATCAATGCCTAGATTAGTAAAATAACTTCTTAAAATTGCTTTTTTCGTCTTCTCATCAAATTCATTATAATTTACCTTAAGACACTCCGGACGATATCGGGAAAAGATATCTGTTTTTTCATTAAATTGATTAATTAAAGGTATGTATTCTGAATTTTCGCTCAAAAAAGCATTATCCATTAACAATTTACCCTTTTCATCATATTGCTTTATGTCTCTTTCCCCGGCCCGAGCAAGACGATCTTTAAACTCCAATTTAACAATTTGATTGTTTAAAAATAAGTCGGCATCATATAACGTCGGATTCCCATATTGAATTAAAAAATTCTTATAATTATTGGGATCATAATAAATATATCGACATAACAAAGTGTTTTCTTCAGCTCTTAAATATGGCAAAACATTTGCCGGTAATTCTCTTATATAACTATGAAAAGAATCAACAAAACAAGTTAAATTATACATATTAGCAATGGTTTGCGCCAATACACATTCGATAATGGTTCCAGGTTGTAAAGCACTTTGGGAATTAAACTGCCGTTCTATTTCGGCATAAACTCCCTTGGCTTTTTTGATTTTTTTCGTTATTGGGGGATTTATTTTTAAAAATTCAGCAAAAGTTGCTACCTTTTTATAATTATCCTTATAAAATTTTTCAATCTGTTTAACTTCTTCATCGGTTAGGACAGTTTTATTATCTTTTAAATATACCATCCTTAAAAATTCAACTAAGGCTTCATTATTCATTATCATCAAACTCCCTATTATCGAATAGTGAACTACTATGTATTTTAGCCAAAATAGCGGTAGATTCATTTATCCCCAAGGCTTTAAAAAAGATTTTATTTATACGTTGGCGATATTCAATGGGAAACTTAATATTTTCTTGACTTTTGCCAGCATTCATTTTATATACCAAATACTTTTCCTCACATTCTTGCATTTCGTGGGCTAGACTGTCAATTTCATTTTTTTGTGTAGCCGTCAACTTGTTATAAAAGATAGGAATATTATTAATAATAGCAAGCGGACAGTTAATTCCCCCATCATATAATCGCCAATACCAATAAGCAAAGGTCGAATTAAGCAAACAATACACGTAATTATATTTTTCTTTATCTTTAACGCATATTACTCTTTTACCATTTCGTTTTAAATTTCTCTTGGATCCCACCGTAAAATATCGACATGTTGTCGGCAAATAGATTTTTTCGCCAATACTTGAATTAATAATATTTCCCAGTTTATCATCCGAATTTTTTTCCCAACAATCTAATATTTTTAATAAATCTTTATGACATTTATAAAAGGCCTTCGTTTGAGTATTAACAACTTGATACCGTTCATTTATTAAATTCCATAAAAAATCATTATTTAACACTTTACTTCGTTCTTCGGCTTTAAACCTTATTAATGGACTAACTCTAAAGCCTTTAATATTTGCAGCATTTTCCACAACTGTAATGGCGGCTCGAACAGAATTACCCGTATTAGTATTAAATATACCATGTTTTCGGCCATGAAAAATATTACCCGGAACATTATCAAAGGAAACGATAAAACCATTATAATTATTCATTATTTGTCTTAGGGAATAAAATTTATCACTACCAATAAAACTATAAGGAGTTATAATCACCGAAGCCATGCTTTGAGTAATAATTTTTTCGATAAATGCCGAATATAATTCTTTAGAATCTTTTATAACTTTTGTTATTTTCCAATTTTCACCATACTCTTTTATTTTAAAATATGGGGGATTAGATATTACTTTACAATTTTGGGGTAACTTAACATTTTGGGCTAAAAAATCACCAGATTTGGTTTTTATTTTACTTAATAACTCTTTTCCATATTTTATAGCAATTGAATATTTGCATATATTTAGGGCTATTTCATCTAAATCATATAAATATAAATTGCCATTGTTGATAAGTTTTATGGCTTCATCAGGGCCAATGGTATCTAAATAAGACAATATTAAATTACCACAGCCACAGCCCACATCGCATATTTTTTCTCCCTTTAAATTTATTAGCCACTTCGCCATTACGGCAGCGACATCTTTTGGGGTATAGTATTTTCCCATTTCTTTTTTTGTGTTCTTATTAACATATTCGAGACCAATTTCGTATAGCTCACCAAAATTATCTATTATAAATATCCTAGATTCAAAAGTCTTATTTAACGTTTTAGATAGTATTGAATGCCAGGTTTTTTTTAAACCTTTTTTATCGATATCATTAAAATAATCAACCATATTATATTGGGCCATATCAATACCACCCTTTCCATTTTCATTGTACTAAATTTCTAACGAAAAGTCTATAAAGTAAAACAAAGTTTTACTTCACAAAATGTGCAATTAAAATAGAAATGTGACAGTTATTCCAATTTGCCATCAAAATTTCAGGAACCGATAATGTGATGATA
>CANRAJ010000065.1 GCA_947628545.1 uncultured Bacilli bacterium
TTATATTTAAGGTTATCAGATGAAGATCGAGATAAATTATCTAAAGAAGAATTATCAGAAAGTATTAAAAATCAAGAAATAATGTTAAGAAATTATGCTCTTGAAAAAGGATGGCAAATCATTGGGGTCTATAATGATGAAGACTATTCCGGAGCTGATAGTACTAGGCCCCATTTTAATGAAATGATAAAAGAATGTGAAAAAGAAAACGTTGATATTGTACTATGTAAAACACAAGCACGATTTGCTCGGGATATGGAACTTATTGAAAAATATATTCACAATTTATTTCACGAATGGAATGTTAGATTTATTACCGTTGTAGATAGAATTGACAATACTAAAAAAGAAACTAAAAAGACAAGTCAAATCTTAGGATTAACAGATGAATGGTATCTTGAAGATACTTCAAATAATATTCGAGAAACATTTAAGACCAAAAGATGTGAAGGTCAGTTTACGGGGAGTTTTGTTCCATATGGATATATGAGAGATCCGGAAAATAAAAATCATTTAATTCCGGATCCAGTAGTATCTGATGTTATTGGTAGAATATTCAGTGAATATGCTAAAGGATATGGACTTCTAAAAATAGCTAAAAGATTAACAAATGATAGAATATTAAGCCCTTTAGAATATAAGTTAATGAATGGTAGTAAATTAAAATTACCTATAATTAAGGATTATATAGATTACAAATCAATAAATAAGACAGGTACATTTATTATTAAAGTAAGTTTTAGAAATCAGGAAAAACAAATACTTAAAGATTTAACTACTATTGAGGTTCTTACTGATTATATAAAATTTAGTAATAATTTAGAATTAGAACTTATTAAAGCTAAAAATACTAAAATAAAAATTTATTATTCTACTAAAAGTTTTGAAGAATTAAATATTGCAATTAAAAATAATAAACTTGTATTTAAAAATATTGATTTTGCCAATGTTGATAATTGGATACTTATTAACATTGGTGATAAACTACCTAAAAACGTTTCATGTATTGGTACTTATGTTAGAAAGTTAGATCGAACTAACGAAATATTTTATGAGTTTGAGGCAACATTAAAAGAAAATAGATTACATAATGAATATTTTTATAAAGTTTATCCTACCTCTAATAATGAAAATGTTAAACTAGATTATCAAATCCAAATTAGAAATAAACACAAGTGGAGTGAACAAACGATAAAGAAATTTTTAAAAGATGAGGTTTATATTGGTAATTTAGTTCAATTTAAAACTACAACCGTAAGTTATAAAAATCATACCATTATCTATAATGAAAAAGAAGACCAAATAAGAGTAGAAAATACCCATGAACCACTTGTTGATAAAGAGTTATGGTATTCAGTCCAAGAAAGATTAAATAATCGTAAAAAAAGTTGTAAAAATGGTAGTGTTCATATTCTTGCTAATAAAGTATTTTGTGCAAACTGCAAAAAGGTATTTAATAAATGTGGAAAGAATGATGAAAAGGGGATGGCTTATTTATGTTGCAAAGACAAAGCTACTAAATGGTCGAACTGTGATAATAAGAAATACATAAAAGAAACGGAATTACATAAAATAGTTCTTAATGAAATAAATAATATTTTAAAGATGTTTTATAATGAAGATATTCAATTAGAAATTAATGATAGTATGGTAGAAAATGAATTATTTCAAAACGAAATTATGAACTTAAACAAAGAAAAATTAATCATTGATAAAGAATTAAAAAGTAAAGATACATACTTTCAAAGTTTATATGAGGATATGAAAAAAGGATTGTTAGATGAAAAAGAATACATAAATTTAAAAAAGAAATATAAAGAAGATTATTCTCGTTTAGAAGATAGAATAGAAAAAATTCAAAGAGAAATAAAAACTATTCAAATTAAGCAAGAAAAACTTAAAGATAAAAAGGCTCTTTTTAAAAAATATAATCATATAGATAGCTTAAATATTCAGATAATTAATGATTTTATTGATAAAATATTTATTGGTAAATTAGATAAAAAAACAAATAAGCGTAATATTCATATCGTATGGAATTTTACTAATTAAAATTTATATTAGAAGAAATAAAGTTATGGAAGAACTGGTCCCCAAGGAGTAATGGGTCCAACCGGTCCACAAGGGGAAATGGGTCCAACTGGAGAAGCGGGAATTAATGGAAAAGATGGTACAAGTGTAACGATTTTAGGTAGTTATGATACGTATCAGGAGTTAATTACTGCTCATCCTCAAGGTGAAACGGGGAATTCTTATTTAGTTCAAGGAGATTTGTATGTATGGTCAAAAGAAAATGGCCAATGGATTAATGTTGGTACGATAAGAGGTCCGATGGGTCCGCAAGGATTACAAGGCGAAACTGGTCCAATGGGTCCGCAAGGTTTACAAGGTCCAAAAGGAGATGCAGGTCCAGCAGGTTCTCTTAATATACTTGCTTCATTATTTATGACAACAAAAGCTAATTATCCTAGTGGATTAGAAATAGAGCCATTAGATAACCTACCTTTAGAATTAGAAGCATATAATACAAATGATATCTATTTAAGTAGTCAAAATGATACAATAACATTTTTAAAATCCGGAACATATTTTATTAGTTTTTTAGTATCGGCTCGTCTTAAAGATAATTTAACGTCTAACATTATGGCTATTGGTTTAAAAAAATTAACTGATACAACTATTTATATTAGCTCATCAATAGTAGGAAACACAAACAACGCTTCCTTATTAATAGGTTATGGAATAATCAATGCTTCCCAAACGGATTGGTTTGCTTTACAAAATATTGGCTCTTCTTCTTTAATTATTGAAGGAGTAAATAATTTAAATTCTCTTTCATCTTCAACTTATGCTAATCCTATTGTCAGTGTTTATATTCAAAAATTAAAAGATTAATCTTTATTTATATGATGAATAAAGCTAGAAGAATTAATTAGTTTAATTAGAAAACTAGGCTTAAAATTAATTTTTTCTAAGCATTTAATATCAACCCAATAATACATTAAATTTTCTTTTTTCTCTATTTCTATATTTTTAATGACATCATCTTCATACTTAGTTTCATCTAATAATTTTAATTCATGAACAATGAGTATTTCATGATATTGCTTCTTATTAAAACTAGAGGTAAAAAAATTTTCTATAATGCCTTTTTCTTTTACAAAGATGGTATCTAAACCCGTTTCTTCTTTAAATTCTCTTATTGCAGTTTCAACTGAGGTTTCACCTAATAAGCATCTTCCCCCAGGTAAGGTATAATGCTTAGCTCTTTTATCTTTTTGAACTAAAACTTTATCTTTATTTTTTATTATTATTGCAACTCGATAATTAAATACTTTATTATTTTTTTCTATTTGGATATCATTCATAATTTCTCACAATTTAAGTATAACATATCTCTATAAGAATTTTCTAACTTTTCAAAAAAATAAAAATAAGTTAAAATAATGGTAGAGGGTAGATGATGATAATGGTAAGATATACCAATAAAGATTTTTATGACTATATTATAAAAGTAGATAATATAAGTAATCCTTTACATGTAAAATATCAAAGAATATTACCTATTCTTATTAGTATAGGATTAGATGAACCACTTAGTAAGGATGCAATAAGATTCTTTTTTAATTTATTTAGTTTACCGGAAAATGACGAAGATGAAATAAGAAAATTAAATAATGTATTATTTTTAGATAGTTCCCTTTATCGATTAATAAAAAATGAACATAATAGTTATTCCGTTTATCCCTCTTTAAAAGAATTACCTAGTAAAGATGATTTATTAATATATTATAGTTTAAAATTAAAAATGAGTGCAAAAGAAATAATTGATTATTTAACTCCTTTAGTAGCTAAAAAAATAGAAAATTTTAAAAAAGTTCCAATTGATAATTACTATGGAACTCCTAATTATATAATTTTGCGGACTAAAGCGGTATATGATGCAATGACGATGTTAAATAGTCGAGATGATATCGAAGAAAAAAATCTAGTATATGAAAGTATGACTAAAACATATGTATTGTTATGTGCAATGTTAAAAGCCGTTGGTTTAGAAGATAATCCACTTGTTTATACAAATTTAAATGATTTTCATTATAAAGTTTCACTTAGTAAAGAGCAATATGATTTTATGAAAGAAAGTTATGAAAAAGTTTTGAACTTGGAAAAAGGTTTAAATGATGTTTCCCGTAATATTTGGCATGCCTATGAATTAGCTAATGATGGTGTATTAATTCACCAATTAACTGGTGAGGCAGTTGAATCTGATAAAATGGATAAAATATGTACTAGTTTTTATTCGAATAATATAAAATATATAACTAATTTATTTAGTGCTAGCATTGGCTATGCTTATCCGATGGATATAGATTATCTATTTACGATATGTGAAGGTGATGTTGGAAGCTGGCTAGTTTCCAAAGATGAATTTATAGAATTAGGTTTGCCGGAAACTTGGCAATTAGATGGAAGCAACTTATGGTATGAATATCCCCATCATTCTAAATTATTTCCACCTGAATATATCGAAGAGGTTATGACAAAGAGAAAACGTTATGCGGAAATTATAATCGATAATCGTTTTAAAAAAATTAAACCAGCATATGTTTTTTACACTCCTTATGCTACTCAAGAACAAATAGATAAAGCCCATGAACTGGCAAAAAAACAAGGATTAGAAGTTAAATGTTTAGAAATAAATAATGTTAGATCTTTTGGATAAATAATTATAAAAGATATTTTTTGAATGTCAAAAGGCATAAACAAAATGTCAAATAACATGTAAAAAAGTTAAAAAAATAAACCCAATATGATATGATATTTGTAACATAATAAGCAAAGAAGGTAGATAGTTATGTTTGATGATAGAATATATGACATAGTGAAAAATGATCCATCCTTAAATTATTTATTAGAACTAGCTGATAAGGGAATAGTTGCCATTTCTCCTAATGTTGAAAACTACCAAAATGATCCTGAGCAAATAGAATTATTGGGCTATGTAGGTAAAAAAACTATTAGTAGGCAATTTATTATTGACATTATGACTCATGAAGATACCTTTGATAAAATTAGAAAAATATTTGCAAACAATTTACATATAAACGTCATTTTTATTGGTGAAAAAGGCGAATTTAAAAATCAATATAATTTAAGAAAGATGGAAATTATTGAGATACTACAAAAAATAAATGTTCAAGAATTCCCAGCAATTATTGAACATTATAATGAATTAATGGATATTGTAAATTATGAAAAGTATAAGGAAAAAACTAAAGATGCGGTTTATAAAATTAATATTGATGGTGAAAAATATGAAATTCCTATTTCCTCTATCCATCAGTTTATGGATTTAGAAAGCGAACAGTTTAATGATATTCTTATAAATAATAAAAGTTTTGCTAATATGCCTTTGCCAGTATTTTTATATGCCGTAAGCTCTTATTATAAAGATAACGAAATACTTGATAATTATTTAGTTCCTCCTGATTTAAGTGAAAAATTAAAAGAAATTAAGTCTTCAAAAAAAGTAGATGTTCAAATGATTAATAAGTATTTGACTACTAACGATACCTTTCTTAGTAAAATAAATGTTAATAGTGAATTACAAGACTATATATTTAGTAATTTACCAGTGGAATTTAGTGATTTAGAAAAAGCCATTTATATTTATATTATGTTGTGTAAAAAATTTACTTATGATGAAGAATTTTTTGTTGTAAATCAACTTGGCCCTTTATCCGAAAAGCATAAAAAGTTAGAAAATATCGCTAATATTTCATTAAGCAATAATAAAGTAGTATGTTATGAATTTGATGTTATTTATGCCTATTTTTTAAATCAATTAGGAATTAACTATAAACACTTTATAAGTTATGTTTATTCTAATGGTAAAGAAACTGAAGAAGCATATGATGAAGACTATGATAGTTATAGTGAAGGCCATACATTTTTAAAATTTCGGTGGGAAAAATTTTTAATCAAAGCCGATTCAGTAACCTCAATTCTACAAGGTGATATAGCAATTTCTAAATTAAATCAACCATTAAAAGGGTTAAAATGTGAAAATACAAATGAGCAAACTAGAGAAGAATTTAATAAAACTGTGTCAAAAGTTTATCAATATATTGCCGAAAGGGAAACCAAAATTAGCCAAAATGGAACTGAAAAATATGAAACATTTGAGGATGTTGTAAGAGAGTTTGCTGGAACAACTGATAAATTAAAACCTCTTGATTTTAAAGAAAGGCTAAATATCTTATATAATAAAATAAATTCTACGGGAATGATAGGAATAGATGCTTACTCTTATTTATTACAACTAAGAAAGATTTTATTTTTACCTCAAGAACAAAAAGACAATATTAAAATTTCAATTATAAGAGAGGCAAAGAAAAATGAAGATAATG
>CANRAJ010000066.1 GCA_947628545.1 uncultured Bacilli bacterium
TGTTGGTTCTACTTATGCCTTCTTTGCTTCTCAAAATACTGGTAAACAAGATACTAATATTAATGCGGAATCAGGTACCGTTGATGTTTTAACTTTTGAATCAGGGGCAGAGATTAATATTAAAGCCAATCTTTCTAACTTTGGTCAAGGTATGAGTAGTGTATCACAAACAACTAATCCTAAAGCAACTTTAAGAGCCAATAATGCCACCAATAAGGCTGAAGAAGAATATAATGTTTATTTAGTAATTGATGAAAATGATTTAATATATACTAATAAAGAAGCCCAAACTCCCGAATTATTACTTAAAGTAACGGCTCCCGATGGATCCGAAATAAAAGATATTCCGGGTTTGAAATATTATGAAAATGTAGATGGGCAAGAAGGAGTAAGTGGCTTTGATATTACCAATAAAGAAAATGCCTTTGGTATTTATGAAGGATATAAGATAACCGTGGGCGAAGAAGATGAAGGTGTAAAAGTAGATACCTGGGAAGTAACAGTCACTTTAGTTAATTTTAAAACGGGTAATCAAAATGATAATACAGGAAGAAACTTCCATGGTCGAATTGTTATGACAAAAGGAACAGAAGATGTCTATAAATTAGCCCATATTAATACGATTAGTACTGATAAAACCGCGGAAAGTATTACGGCAACGTTAGATATAACAAATGGTACAAAAGAAATAACAGAATATTGGTTTGGAATTGAAAGTAAGGGTGAAGTAAGTGCTGTTTCTACTGAGGAAGAATTTAATGATTATCACAAAAGTGAAACAGGAGCAACATATACCTTTGATGGTTTAAAAGATAACACCAATTATATAATTCATAGTTATGTCGTGGATGAAGAAGGATTTAAATCTAATGTATATGAAACAGAATATGTTGCCACCGACAAATATATTCTTCCTAAGATCACAAGTGCTACAGCGACAGCAACTAGTTATGATACCATTGAAGTAAAAGTAACAGGAACGGAAAATGGCACTAATCCAATAAGTAAATATAAATATCAAATCGAAACCAACGGCGAAATAATTGAAGATAAAACTATAACCAAAACGGAAACGACTCATACTTTTACAGGTTTAACAGAATTAACCCAATATAAAGTAATAATTAATGCAATAGATAGTAAAAATAGAGAATCAAATAATTATGAGATAGATGTCAGTACTTTAAAACAAACATTGGGTGATTTTTGCCAAGGTCAAAATTTAGCAAATTGCTTTATTGAAAATTACACGAGGGATAATACGATTATTTATCATAATACAGTTGCTTTAACAAGTTCAAATATAGCCAATAAAGAATTAAATGCCAATGATAATAGTTATAGATATAGTGGCTCAAGTGAAGAGGTTAAAAACTATGTCTGTCTAGATGGGGCAAATGAAGATGGTGAATGCCAAAATGGGGATGCTGATTTATATCGGATAATAGGTTTTTTCAAAAATGAATCTGGCGAATATGACACAAAATTAATTAAATATGATTATGCAACTAAAGAAGAATTAGGAGATGACTTAACAGCAAAAGATGGAGCATATCAAGGCAAATATAGTAATATAAATACAAATTATCAAGGAAATAATCGCAGTAATATAGCAGGATATTATTGGAATAGTACTAATGGAACAAGTTCTAATGATCACAATACAAATATGTGGCAATACAGTAACTTAAATAAAATAAACTTGAATCAATTCTATTTAAGTTATATAACTGGAAAAGTAAGTGATTTAAGTGAACATATAACGGAACATGATTGGACAACAGGAGGTTTCTCATCTTCAAGTTACAATGCTCAACAAGTATATAATAAGGAACTAGGAACAGAAAAACTAACAACAAGTGATAGTAAATGCTATGCCGAAAATAGTACCAGTAAAGCCCAAACATGTACCGAAGACGACTTAATCTATAAAAATGCAAAAATTGGGCTAATGTACGTAAGTGATTATGGATATTCTGCCTATCCCAAAGCATGGAATCAAATAGTAGATAAAATGTCAAGTGGATATGATAGCGAAGTCGTAAGAGAAAATAACTGGATGTTTATGGGATTACCTGAATGGACAGTTTCTCGTAATTCGGGCGCAAGTTACTATGTGTGGAGAGTCACCTATACGGGCTGTGCGTACCATGACGATTACGTGTACGAAGACAATGGCGTTCGGCCAGTCTTCTATTTAGACTCTTCAACTAAGATTGACAGTGGTGATGGCAGTAAGACAAACCCATTCCGACTTTCATGGAATTAAGGGATGTGCTTTTACTTTTAAGAGTACATCTTTTTTTTTCAATTAAAATATTATATACTATAAATGTGATAGTTATGGATAAAAATATTAAAGTTATTTTTATGGGAACTCCAGATTTCGCGGTACCGGCTTTAGAAATGTTGATTGAACAAACCAATGTTGTTTTAGTGGTAACACAACCTGATAAGGCTGTTGGGCGAAAAAAGTTAATTGAGCCCTCACCAGTAAAAAAAGTGGCTGTATCCCATCAAATTCCCGTTTTTCAACCTAATAAAGTAAGAAATGATTTTACGCAAATTAGCAAAATGCAACCAGATTTAATTGTCACCTGTGCTTATGGCCAAATATTACCGCAAGAACTATTAGACATTCCGCGACATGGAGCAATCAATATTCATGCGTCACTTTTGCCTAAATATCGGGGTAGTGCACCTATTCAATGGGCCTTGCTTAATGGCGATAGTAAAACCGGAATTACTTTAATGTATATGAATGCCGGAATGGATACGGGGGATATTATTGATACGGTGGAATATGAAATTAAACCTAGCGATAACTATGGAACTTTGCATGATATTTTGTCCCAATTAGGAGCCGCGTTATTAGAAAAAAATCTTAAGGCCTTGGTTGCAGATACCGCATCCCGTTTTAAACAAAATGAGACCCAAGCCACTTTGGCTCCTAAAATAGAACATCAAGATGAATTAATTGATCTTCATGAGCCGGGGATGAAAATAATTAATCAAATTCGGGCGCTAAGTCCTTATCCTTTGGCTTATTTAAAAGTTGGAGAGTATGAATTTAAAGTTTTAGAGGCCGAATTTGTCAAAAAAACTAAAACGGAAGTAGGCAAAATTGAATTAACCAAAATAAGTTTTGGGGTTGAAGTTTCGGATGGAATTATTTATTTAAAAAAAGTAAAACCCATCGGCAAAAAGATTATGGATATTAAAAGTTATTTAAATGGAATTAAGGGATAGAGTATGGAAAATAAATTTTGGAAAACAGTACGGGGAAAAGCAATTATTAAATTAATAATCTGGCTTATTTTTATTGCTGGGGTCTTTGCTTTGGTAACTTTTATGGGACCGAAAGAGGCAAATAATAATTCAAAGCCAAGTACAGAAACACTTGAACAAGAAAAAACGGAGAAGGAAGAAGATATTTTAGATCTCGCCAATAAAAATTATGATTTTAGTTATAAAATAATCGTGAATAATAAAGAATATTTAATCTCGGGAAATGTTGATGCCACGGGTGAACATGGTTATAAAGAAACTCAAGAAGGTACCATAAAATACGAAAAAATAGATAATCACGTTTATCAAGTTAATTTAGAGGAAAAAACGGAAATTACAAACTTTTATGAGGGATTAAATGCTGAGTTTTTAGATTATGCGGTATTAAGTACTATTTTAAGTGAATATCATTGTCGTAGTGAAGTTTGTAATTTTAGTTATAATAATTATCTTATTGAAATTAATCAATTAACTAATAATAGTTTTAAAATAAATATTAGTAATGATTTAGAAAATTATGAATTAACATATCAAAATATTATTGCACGAGATTAAAATTACATACCTTAAGAAAGGGTCATATTTAAGTATGGAAAATATAATGAATTATACGCCCCAAATGTTGCAAGATTACTTAGCCCAAAAGGGGATTAAAAGTTTTAAACAAAAACAAATATATGAATGGATATATCAAAAAAAGATTTATGATTTTGATTTATTTTCGAATGTTGGCAAAACGCTTATCAATGATTTAAAAAAGGATTTTAGTTTAGATTTTATTAAAATTGAAAAGGTTTTAGAGGCTCCTTTAGTTAAAAAGTTTTTATTTCGTTTAAAAGATGGGGAAAAAATTGAAGCCGTTTTAATGGAACATGATTATGGATTATCTGTTTGTATTTCTAGTCAAGTTGGCTGTAATATGACTTGTGCTTTTTGTGAAAGTGGCCGGTTAAAGAAAAAAAGAAATTTACAAACTTACGAAATGGTGGAACAAATTATTTTAATTGAGGCCTATATTAAAAAAAGAATATCCCATGTTGTTATTATGGGAATTGGTGAACCCTTTGATAACTATGATAATGTTATTAATTTTATAACGATTATTAATGATGCCAAGGGTTTAGCTATTGGATCTCGCCATATTACAGTTTCTACTTGTGGAATTGTTCCTAAAATCAAAGAGTTTATGAATCTCGATTGGCAAGTTAACTTAGCCATTTCTTTGCATGCACCTAATGATACTTTAAGGAGTCAACTGATGCCTGTCAATAAAGTGTATAATATTCCGACACTTATTGACGCTTTAAAAGAATATATTGCGAAAACTAATAGACGAGTAACGATAGAATATGTTATGCTTAATATGGTAAATGATCGCGAAAGTGATGCGATGGAACTTGCCAAATTATTAAAAGGGATGAATGTTTATGTCAATTTAATTCCTTATAATGAAACTGCGCATATTGAATTTAAAAAAAGTAGTAAAGAACGAATTGATAAATTCTTTAATACTTTAAAAAAAGCCGGAATTAATGTGACTATTCGGAAAGAATTTGGCGGTAATATAAAAGCGGCCTGTGGCCAATTGAGAAGTGAGAGTGATTAAAACGAAATCATTTTATTTAACCGATACGGGACAAGTAAGAAGCAATAATGAAGATAGTGTAACAATTCTCAAAAATAGTAGTGATGAATATTTAATGATTGTCGCAGATGGAATGGGGGGACATCGTAAAGGTGAGGTTGCCAGCTCACTTACGGTGACCCATTTAGGCAAAAGATTCACTGAATTATCAAGTGTGGGGACCAAACTTGATGCTTTAAATTGGCTAAATGATAATATTAGTGAAATTAATAAAGAAATTATTGATTATGGGGAAAAGAATGAAAACTCCCGCGGGTTAGGAACAACTTTAGTCGCGGCCATTATTACCAAAGAATTTATTATTATGTCAAATATTGGGGATTCTTCGGGTTATGCCATGAAAAATGGTAAACTCCACAAAGTAACAAAACCACATACCTTAGTTAACTTGCTAGTGGATGCGGGAAACTTAACCGAAGAAGAAGCCAAGAACCATCCGAAGAAAAATGTTTTAATGCGCGCTTTAGGGGCCAGTGAACGGGCCGAGGTCGATATCTTCGATGTTGATAATGAAAGTCAGGCCATTTTGCTTTGCAGTGATGGTTTAACCAATATGCTTACCGATGAGCAAATTGAAAAAGTTTTATTAACTGCGGAGTTAACAGTTGAAGAAAAAGTAATTAAATTAATTAAAAAGTGCAATGCACGCGGGGGTAATGACAATATTTCAGTGGCTTATTTAGTACGAGAAAGTGGTGATAACGAATGATAATGAAAGGGCAAAAGATTAGTGATCGATATCAAATAATTAAAAGTATTGGCGAAGGTGGTATGGCCAATGTTTATTTGGCGTATGATACCATTTTAGATCGCAATGTGGCCGTTAAAGTTTTACGCGGCGATTTGGCCAGTGACGAAAAATTTGTTCGGCGTTTTCAAAGAGAGGCCTTATCAGCATCTAGTTTATCAAATCCCAATATCGTTGAGGTTTATGATGTGGGCGAAGACAATGGTGAATACTATATTGTCATGGAATATGTCGAAGGCAAACACTTGAAAAACTTATTAAAAAAACGGGGTAAATTAACAGTTCCTGAGGTTGTCGATATTGTTTTACAAATAACTAATGGCTTAAGTGTAGCCCATGATTCGTATATTATTCACCGGGATATTAAACCCCAAAATATTTTAATCTTAGAAAATGGGTTAATTAAAATCACTGATTTTGGCATTGCCGTAGCAATTAATTCGACCCAATTAACTCAAACTAATAGCGTTATGGGTTCGGTGCATTACTTGCCACCCGAACAAGCCAGTGGGAAAGGCGCTACTCTCCAAAGTGATATTTATTCCATTGGTATTTTAATGTATGAACTTTTATGTGGTAAATTACC
>CANRAJ010000067.1 GCA_947628545.1 uncultured Bacilli bacterium
ACTTAAATACGTATTTAAGTAAAGTTGGCGGTTTGGTCGAAAACATCACGACTCATACATGGGAAGTAAGAGGATTTCAAGGAAATGATCTTTTAGTCAATGAAGTTTATGCTAAAGAATTAGGTTCCGAAAAAATAACAGCTAATGATAAATTATGTTATGATGAGGATTACCATACGGGAGCCCGGTTATGTAATCAAGAATATGATTTGACTTATCCTGCGAAAATTGGATTGATGTATGTTTCTGATTTTGGTTATGCTGCCTATCCCGAAGCGTGGAACATATCAATGTATAAAGGTGGCGATAATCCCGATGAAATAAGAGAAAATAATTGGCTTTTTATGGGCATGCATGAATGGTGTATTAATCGAGATTCTGGTGCCAGCGCGAGGGCAATTTATCACAATAATTATTATACTTTTACAGCTTGGGCTTCATCTGCAAATCAAGTTCGCCCATGTTTCTATCTAACAAGTAATATTAAAATTGTCAGTGGTGATGGCACGAAAATGAATCCTTATCGTTTAGGATAATAATATATTAACGATTTATGATAAAAGCGGCTAGAACCAGACCAAGTAAAACTGTAACAACGATTAGAATAACGGCATTAGTAAAACCGCGAACGCCTAATTCGTCATTATTTTCTTCTTTAGCCACCATTTGAAAATTGGGATTAATCCGTACGCGGCCGATTCCTTTTTCTTGGGCGGTAGTAGTACTTTCTTGCATTTTTTGATTAAATAATTGGATTACAATCCGAGCGGCTTCACTGGTTTCATTAGCGTAAGCCAACATGATAACTTGTTCGCCAGTGGCGATTTCTTCTTGCAAATTTTTATCGAGTCTATCGCTATTTAAAAACTGTTCTGTTTTGGCAAAATGATTTAAGACAAAACTTTCTAGGGCTTGGCGATCTTCCGCTGTAAGTTCGCTTTTTTTAAAGATTTCTAAAATTTGTTTCACGTAAGCATAATATTTTTCTTTTTCTTCCATTGCCCAGCACTCCTATTATTTCTATCATAGCATTTTTAAAACTAAAATACAATTGTTTTTCCGTTTATTTTATTGTAAGATAAGAATGTGGTTGAAATGAGAAAACTCGATATAGATTTTATAAAAGAACTATCCTTAAAGAAAAATGAACCGGAGTGGATGCGGGATTTTCGTTTGCAATCCTATCAAGAATTTTTAAAACAAGCTGAACCCAGTTTTGGACCCGAATTTAAAATTGATTTTGATAAAATTCTTTATTATAAAGATAAAAGTAATGAAATAACCGATGATTGGAATAAAGTAAAAGATAATGTCAAAGATACTTTTTGTGCTTTAGGCGTTATCAATGCTGAAGAAAAATATTTAGATGGGGTAACTAATCAATATGAAAGTGATGTTATTTATCATAAACAAAAAACAAATAAGGAAATAATCTTTACCTCAACTGATGAGGCCTTACAAAAATATCCCGAATTATTTCAAAAGTATTTTAATCATTTAGTTAAATACAATGAAAATAAATATACGGCTTTAAATGGTGCGGTTTGGAGTGGCGGCAGTTTTATCTATTTGCCCCCGCATACGAAATTAGATCGGCCTTTGCAAAGTTATTTTCGGATTGATAGTGAGGCCTTAGGTCAATTTGAACGAACAATAATTATTGTCGATGAAGGAGCCGAACTAGAATATATTGAAGGTTGTACGGCCCGGGTTAATAATAGTTTGTCGCTCCATGCCGGAGTCGTAGAAATCTATGTTGGGAAAAACGCTAAATGTCGTTATTCAACAATTCAAAATTGGTCGACGAATGTTTATAATTTAGTCACCAAAAGAGCCATTGTGGAAGAAAATGGCCAAATGGAATGGATTGATGGCAATATCGGCAGTGGCTTGACGATGAAATATCCGTCTTGTATCTTAAAAGGGGATAATGCCACAGGTAATTCCTTAAGTATTGCTTATGCTAAGGGTAAGCAAAAACTTGATGCCGGGGCCAAAATGATTCATTTAGGCAAAAATACCCGGAGTAATATTTTAAGTAAATCAATTGCTTTAGAAGGAGGGATGGCTAATTACCGCGGAACAGTCCGCATTGCCCCTGGGGCGATAAATAGTCAAGCCAAAATTAAATGTGATACCATCATCTTAGATAATGAATCTTGTAGTCATACCTATCCTAAAAATATTTTAGAAAATACCTCGAGTGTAATTGAACATGAAGCGGTGGTTTCCAAAGTAAGTGGGGAAAAACTTTTCTATCTCATGAGTCAGGGCTTGAGTGAAGAACGGGCTAAAGAACTTTTAATAATGGGCTTTATATCCGATTTTAAGAAAAGTTTACCCATGGAATATGCCGTTGAATTAAATCGGTTATTAAAAGAGTAGAAATATAGTTTTTGGGAAGACTTTACTGGGAAAAAGACCTAATTTAAGGCCTTTTTTTGTGTAGTTTTTTAAAAACTGCAATTTGCTATTAGTATTTCCTTTTGCTATTTTAAAACTGGAAAGGAGCTGATTTATTTGAATCAGGTTGTATTGGTTGGTCGCTTAGTGGAAAATCCCATTGTTACGGAAACGGAAAATGGGAAAAAGTACACTTCGATTAACTTAGCAGTAGCCCGTAGTTTTAAAGGTCCAGAAGGGACTTATGAAACCGATTTTATTCGGTGTGTATTATGGAACGGCATTGCCGCGAATACGTCGGAATATTGTCACATGGGGGATGTGGTAGGTATTAAGGGACGTTTGCAAAATCGCAAATACGAAGATAAGGAGCATAACACCAAATATATAACGGAGGTTATTGCCGAAAGAGTAACCTTTCTTTCCTCGAATCGGAAAACTGAAATTCAAGATCTCGAAAATACCGAAACAGCCTAATTTACAATTGGTAAACTATCCGCATTAAAAGACTATTCCTAGCTATACTAAATCTAGAAAGAAGGATAGTATGTTAGTAGGGAGTAGATTAAAAAGTGCGCGCAAGAAATTGGGTTTGACGCAAGAAGAATTAGGCAACTTAGTAGGTGTTGGTAAATCGGCAATCTGTTGCTATGAAAAAGAAACTCGAAATCCTAATTTAGAAACCATTATTGAACTTATCTATACGTTAGGCGTTTCTTCCGATTATTTACTAGGAACGGATAAGATAATTAAAACGGATGTTGTCGATAATCCACGATATCGGACGATGACAAAAGAAGAAGTTGCCTTTATCGATGAACTGCGAAAAGATAAAATTGTTTACGAAATTTTATTTCAAGATCCCAAAAGAGGTTCTGATTTAGTAAAACAAAAAATTGGCTAATAATATTCAAGAAAAAGAATTTTATTAGCCTTTTTTCGAATTAAATTTTGGATATTTTTTAATTCGCGTGGATGTTCTTGTTTAAAAACATTTTTCATTAAATTAACATCATAGAAGCATTCTAACATTTGTAAAATTAGGTAATCATTTTCTGGTAAAATATTTGTATCTTCATCCCAAATGCGATTTTCGACTAACATGGCTAAAACGCGTTCTTGTTTACTTAAATCTGATTTGCTATCTAAATAAAAGTAAGTATCAAAGTAAAGCATTTGCACAAGTAATGGTTTATATTGCAAATATTCTTCCACGGAATTAAAGTAAGTAGGAATTAAGGCAAAAAAGTCGTAATTTCTTTTAAGAAAATCTAAATATAATGGTTCTCTTAAGGATTTTAAGTCGGCCTCAGCATAATCAGCATAATCTCTTAAGGAAAATAAAACATCTTTTAATTTGTCAGTTACTAATTCTCCTTGATCCGGTTTTAAATTTGGCCAAGTAGTTTGCCAACTAATATTTTGATAGCAATCATGGTGTTGCGTAATTGTTTCTAAAAGTTCCGGATTTAAAAGAATTTTAATATAGTTTAAAAAAAGATAATATTTGATATCCGCATGATTTTCAATAATTTGTAAAAGATGGGCTAAAGTTTCATTTTCAACGAGATTAACATAATCGATAGCATTTAAAAATTCATCGCCAATAATTTCGGCATAAGCATAATTGTATAAAATAATATGCAAATAATTCCGATATTTTTTAAAGAAAAATTCGTGATTAATCGTTACAATATTACTAAATTTTTCGGTAATGGAAGCAGTAATTATGCGATTTTCTAATAGTTTATGGGCTTCTTCGCGTTCACATTCAATGGCCATGATGGCTTCTAGTAAGCGCCGTAATTCATTATCTATTGCAACATCTAAAACTATATCCATAATTACTCCTTAATCGTTTAAAATCTATAATAAAATATTTTGGGAATTTTAGCAAGAAAAAATAGCATCCATCATATTATTTTGATAGGTGATAAGTTTTGAAATTCTTTAAATATTTTGGTGTCTGTGCCATTATGGTTTTTAGTTTTTATTATACCGATCAAATTGCCAACTTTGTTTTAGAGAAAAATGAATTATATCAAAAAATTGCCAGGGTAAAAGATGATTATCAAATATCCAGTGTTTCGGCCGTCATTGAAGATAAATACATAACGCCGGGTTTAAATGGTAGCAAAGTTAATGTTAAAAATAGTTATTATAATATGAAGAATCTCGATCTTTTTAATGAATATTATTTAGTTTTTGATGAGATAAAACCTCAAGTATCCCTTGAGGAGCACAAAGATAAAATTATTCGAAAAGGCAATCCCGCTAAAAATAACATTGCTTTTATTTTAGAAAATGATGAGAAGATTAAAACTTATTTTCAAGATAAAAATATTCCAGCTGATCTTTTAGTAACTTTAGATAATTATGATAGTAAAGGTAATTTTGAATTAATTAATAATGATTATGGAAATTATGAAAAAATGGAAAGTTTATTAAATAACGCTAATTTAAATGTCAATTTATGTTTAGTTAATTCCTCACTAGAGACTATTTGTCGGGACCAAAATAAGTATTTGATAGAACCCTTAATTTTAAATAATACGACCTTCTTAAATATTAAAAATAATTTAAATAAAGGAGATATCATTTTAATTAAAAAGGGAACTAATTTAGATAATATTAAATTACTTTTAGATAATATTACTTTTAAAGATATAACTATTACAACTGTTAAAAATTTAATTTCGGAAAGTAAATAACACTTGCATATATATATATATATATAATAAAAAGGAAAATAGGTGGTAAGATGAAACACAATTTTCCTTTTTTAATTAAAGTAATAATATGTTTAACGATATTATTAATAGGATCTCTTTGTTTAAATTTATATTTAATTAGAAAACCCCAAAATATAATGATTAAAAATACGAGTAAAAATATTGTTAATAAAGGTTTAATCAGTATGATGTTGGAACAAAATGATGGTAAATATACGGAAACTGAAGAACAAACTTGGCCTCAAGGGTACATTGTAAATAAAAATTTAAGTGGTTGTGAAAATGGCAGTACAATAACGTGGGATGAGGAAACGAAGCAAGTTAAAGTTAATTCTTCGGGAACTGATAAATGTTATTTGTATTTTGCTCAAGATAATTACGCTAATCGTTGTAAATTGGGTTATGTTGCTGCTAATACGGCCGTTTGTACCATTTTAAGTAAATATGGTCAAGATCAAAATTTATATTATCATGATGGTAATAAAATAGATAGTAATAGTGATTTGGAAGCCGGTGATAATAGTTATCGTTATAGTGGTGGGGACTATCAAGTTGCTGATGATAAAAACTATGCGACGGTTAATGATATCATCGAAGTTACCCTTCATACGGATAATGGAACATATAATACTTATAAATTAAAATATAAAGATAGTGAAGAAAAAAGAAATTTAAAAGAAGTTCTCCAAGAGGCTATCGCTGATGGTTATTTAAAAGAAAAGAAAATAAATAATTTTGTCTGTATGCCAACAACAATAGATGAAACTTGTAGTAATGATAATTTGTATCGCATTAGGGGAGTATTCCCCAATACCACAGGGCAATATGAAATTGCTTTAATCAAATATGATTATGCCACGACAAGTCAAATGGAAACGGGCTATGATTCGAATGGGGCCAATTTTGATAATTATTTAGGTCAACTTACGCCCGACAGAATCGCCACTTATGCTTTTCGCAATGATGTTAATGGTGGCTATACGACTGGTGATTTAAATTTAAATAAATTAAATGGCACATTTTTAAATAAATTAAATAGTGATCAGATTGCGCCACAT
>CANRAJ010000068.1 GCA_947628545.1 uncultured Bacilli bacterium
CTAAAGTATGGACAAAATATCAAATGCCAAACATAGCAATGGAAATGAAAGATACAGCAGGAAAAGTAATAGGAGAAGGTCAATGGGCAAATAAAAATATAACAGCAACGGCGAAAACTAGTGATGGCAAAGGGAAGTATAATACCTATATGTGTTATGGCAATACCAGTTGTAATGCCATAACAATTCAAAATAGTATCGGAGTAAGTCAAGAAGGGGAAGGCAATGTTTGTATTAAAACAGTCATGGTCAATTCCAAGAATGAAACGTCAAAATGTTTTAAAGTCAAGATAGATAAAAGAAAACCAACATGTACTTTAAAGGTAAATGAAACAGGAGTAAGTTTTAAAACAAAAGGCGATACTGGAGGAAGTGGTCTAAGTCAAACTGGCATAAATAATTCATCGATGCCTCAATATACAAAACAAAGCGTAGCTTTAAAAAAAGCCACATATTATGGTCATGTTAAGGATAATGCAGGAAATGTAGGTATATGTAAAGCAACTGTATCTTATACTAGCAAAAAATATACTAAAGCGACTGTAACTTGTACACGAAAAGTAGAATCATATGATTGTAGAAAAAGTGCAACAACTAAATACAGTTGCCCAAGCGGTTATACGAGAAGTGGAACAAATTGCTATAAATATAATGTGCAAAGAACAAAAGGATATGTTTCAAGCAACAATAAATGTGGAACAAAAACTTGCTCTTCTTGTACCGGATCAAAAAAAGGAAGCTATTATTATTGCAATTGTTATGTAAAAGATGGCGTATGTTCTTGCGATTGGTGCTCAAGAACTTCAAAAAAGGCTACTAAATCGGTAAGTTGTTCAAGCGGTAAAAAAGATGGAAACTATTGTTATAAATATGGAGAATCAAAGTGTGCCAATGGCTGGAGTATTGTGGAAACATATTATAGCTACTATGCATCATCTCCTTCAAATAGTACTGTAACCAGTTGTTCAACTACAGCAAAAATAAATTGTAAATCTAGTGATAATTATAAGAAAAAATATGTTTCTAAATGTACGTTGAAATCTGCAACATGTGCCAAGGGATTAACGAAAATAAATAATGATTATTGCTATAAATTATCCTAACTGTGCAATTTAGATTTGCTTAAAATGTAAACAATTGTAAAATAATAAAAAAAGTAGAAAAAGTAGATAGTTGACTATTTACTTTTTTTTATGAGTTTGATAATATAGTGGTAGACAGTGGTACACTGTGGAAGAAAGTGGGGGATTAAAATGTTGATGGGTGAATTTCATCATAATATTGACGAAAAAGGCCGCCTCGTCATTCCAACGAAATTCCGTGAGGAATTAGGTAATGAATTTGTCATTGCCCGGGGGATTGAAAAATGCCTTTATGTCTATTCAATGACGGAATGGGAAAAACTTGTCAATAAATTAAATACCTTGCCTTTTACGAAAAAAGATGCAAGAACATTTACTCGATCTTTCTTTTCAGGTGCTACTGTATGTGAATTCGATAAAAATGGTCGAATCAACATTACCTCCCCATTGGTTAGTTACGCCGGTTTAACTCATGAATGTGTGGTAATCGGCGTAAATGACCGCCTTGAAATATGGTCAAGTGAAGGATTTGCCAACTTTATGGATGCCAATAGTGATCAACTTGACGATATTGCGGAACATTTATTTGAGGAGTAAAAAATGCATTATAGTGTTTTACAAAAAGAGTTAATTGCTGCTTTGAATATTAAAGATGATGGCATCTATGCTGATGCAACAGTGGGTTATGCTGGCGATAGCAAAGAAATTTTAAAAAGAATAAAAAGGGGTTTCTTATTCGCCTTCGATGCTGATGCCGAAGCCGTTGCTTATTCCGAAAAGGAATTACAAAAAATCGGTTCAAACTTTAAAATCTTTAATACCAATTTTACTCATATTAAGGAATGCTTAGCACAAGAAAATATTCGAAAGGTCGATGGTATTATCTTTGATTTAGGAGTTTCTTCTCCTCAAATTGATAAGGCCGAACGGGGATTTTCCTTTATGCAAGATGCACCTTTAGATATGCGGATGAGTCAAAATGGTTTAAGTGCGAAAGATATCGTCAATAATTATTCAAGTGAGGAATTAAAAAACATTTTTTACCAATATGGGGAAGAAAAACAAGCTAAACGGATTGCGGAGACCATAGTTTGGCAAAGAGGCCAAAAGCCCATTGAAACAACCTTGGAATTAGTCGAAATTATTAAAAAGGCCTGTGGCAGTAATTACTTTTACAAACAACATCCGGAACGGAAAATATTTCAAGCCATTCGGATAGCGGTAAATGACGAATTAAATGTCTTAAGTAAAACTTTACCAATGGCAATTGATTTACTTAAACCAGGTGGTCGGATCGCCGTTATCACATTTCATTCACTTGAAGATCGGATTGTGAAAAATATATTCCGCGAATATAGTGAGGTTGATGAATTAGTCAAAGGTCTTCCGGATATTCCGGAATCATACCAACCAAAATTAAAAATAATCACGAAAAAAGCAGTTTTACCTAGTGCGGAAGAATTAGCCGAAAACCGGCGGAGCAGTAGTGCGAAATTAAGAATAGGAGAAAGGATTTGAAAATATGAAAGCACCCAAAAAGAAAACTAAATTAAAATTATTAAAAGGCGAAAAATTAATGTATGTCTTACTTTTTGCTCTTTTTTTAGTAGTTCCTATTTTTAACGTTTTTACCAGTTCCATGCTAAGCGAAACAAATACAAAAGTCGAAAGATTAAGAAAACAAATTTCGGAACAAGAATTAACCAATCAAGCCTTAAATATGCAAGTTGATGAACTTGCTAGCCTAGACAATATTCAAGATATTGCTGAGGCGTATGGTTTGTCGTATAATAATAGTAATATCAAAACAATTGGTCAAGAATAGAGGTTATAAATATGCATAAAAGAACAACGGTTAAAATATCTAAAGTTATTATGTTGGCTGTAGTTCTTTTATTTTGTGCTGCAATAGTTAAATTGGGCTACATTGTTTTAAGTGATAAAGTTGATGGGGTAAACTTAAAAGAAAAAGCCTTATCCATTACCACGGTTCATCAAACGTTACGGTCTTCTCGGGGTAATATTTATGATGCTTCTGGCGAATTACTAGCCCAAACGGTAAACTCTTATACTTTAATTGCTTATTTATCCCCTCAAAGAACAACTGATGAAAATAATCCCCAACATGTGGTCGATAAAGAGTTAACGGCTGAAAAATTAGCCCCTATTTTAAAAATGGAAAAAGAAGAAGTATTAAAGTATTTAAATCAAGATGGTAAATATCAAGTAGAATTTGGTTCTAAGGGCCGAAATTTAACGGAAAATACCAAAAGTAAAATTGTGGCTTTGGATTTACCAGGCCTAGATTTTTTAGTGAGTAATCAAAGATATTATGAAAAAGCCGGCTTGGCTTCCTACATTATTGGTTATGCGAAAACTGATGATGATGGTAAAATAACCGGAGAATTAGGTATTGAAAAATATTTTGATAATATTTTAGCTGGTAAAGATGGGGAAAAAACTTATCAAAAATATACTTCGGGCAATTATCAAATTCCGAATACGACCCCCATTATTAAAGAAGCAAAAAATGGTAGTGATATTTATTTAACCATCGATAGTAATATTCAATTTATCGCCGAAAAAGCGGTTGATGCTTTAGCCCGGAATGTGCAAAATGATTGGATGATTTTTACCGTAATGGATGCTCATACGGGGGCGATTGTGGCTAGTGCGACGAGTCCTAGTTTTAATCCAAATGATACTAATACAATTACGAGTTATATGAATCCCTTAGTAAGTTATCAATATGAACCCGGTTCGGTTATGAAAACATTTTCTTTTGCTTCGGCAATTGAAGCCGGTAAATATAATGGGAGTGAAACTTATAAATCTGGTTCCATTAAAGTTGCCGATGTAACGATAAGAGATGCTAACCGAACAGGCTGGGGTACCATTAGTTTTGATACCGGTTTTGCTTATTCTTCTAACGTGGCTGCCACAATTTTATCCCAACGTCTCGGGGGCTCAACTTTACGTAATTATTATGAAAATTTAGGTTTTGGTGAAGTAACCGGGATTGAACTATCCAATGAAGCCGCGGGTGATATTACTTTTAAATATGATTCTGAAGTTGCGACAGCCGCCTTTGGTCAAGGTATTAGTGTTACGCCAATTCAACTTTTGCAAGCCCTAAGTTTTGTCACCAATGAAGGAACGATTATTAAGCCTTATATAGTTGATAAAATTGTTAATAGTAAAGGTAAAGTAACATATGAGGGTAAAAGAGAAGAAGTTAAAAAAGTTTTTAGTGCCGAAACGGCTGCTAAAATGCAAGATTTAATGCATAAAGTGGTATACGAAGGATTAGTTACTATTTGGCAACCAAAAAATGTCACAGTAATAGGAAAAACTGGGACTGCCCAAATTCCTTCACCTAATGGAGGATATGTAGATGGCGAATACGAAAACATTAAGAGTTTCGCTGGTATTTTTCCGGAAGATAATCCCAAATATATTGTGTATGTAGCAACCAAAAGAATGGTCGCAGCGCCTCGAGTTTTAGGTAATATTGTGACTACTGCTATTGATGAGATTGCGAGCTACGCTAATATTACTTCCCAAAAAAGTGATGTTGATTATTCTAAAATTATTAATTTAGATAATTACATTAGCAAAAATAAAGATGATTCAGTTGCTAAGATTAATGAACTAGGTTTAAAACCCATTGTCATTGGGGACGGGAATTATATTACGTATCAATATCCTCTAAAAAATAGTAGCCTAATGATAGGGGATTCTATTTATTTGATGACTAATTCACATAATTATACCATGCCTAATATGACCGGATGGAGTATGAATGAGGTTAAAACTTATTGTAGTTTAGTTAATTTAAAATATAATATTAAAGGTGCGGGCTATGTTTCCAATCAAAGCATACCTCCCGGAACCGTATTAGTGGCCGATAGTACTTTAGAAGTAGAATTAATTTCCAATTAAAAAAGCACCTTTCGGTGTTTTTTGGTGGCAAAATAAATATTTAAGAAAAATTTATGCTTGTTTATTTTTATTTTCGAAAGCAATTAGGGCTAAGTTATATTCTTCTCGATTGGCAAGATTAGTTAGGTAATTTTGGCCATCTTTTAGTTTTAATTTTTGAATTAAAAAATCATTATCGTCGTTTTCATTAACTAGATAAATATAGGTTACCCCTTCAATAGTAATTTCATCGATAATAATATAGTCAATATTATTTAATGTTATAACATTTACTTCTTTCATTGATGCATCCTCCATGACTCATCTAAATCTAAATATTCCTCGGCAACTTCTTTGGCTTTATATTGTTCTTTTAAAGCAAGAATTTTTTTATCCATATCTTTTTTATATTCATCAATAGAGGTATAACCCTTAGCCTTTAAATAATCGGCGAATGTTTCGTAATAATAATTGAATTTTAATCCTTCGTAGCGAGGATCTTCACTTAACCGATCGATTTGCTTACATAATTCCCCAAAGAGGGAATTCATTTGTTTTTCTACATCGATATCAAATATTAAATAATACGAATAAATTAAGGTTTTAGCATCTTTAGGGCCAACATAATTAATGATATCCCGCGCGCATTTATTTAAATCATAATAAGTATAGTCATATATTGCATCATAATGTTTAAAACTTTCACTCATGGTTTGATCAGCATACATTTGGGCTTCAGCATGATTAATTTTAGCTTTAATAGTTGGGGCAAAGGCCGAAGCAATCATGGTACAGCCTAAAATAAAGGCTATTAATTTTGGCCAATTTATATTAACTTTTTTTCTTCTAGGTTGATATAAAACTTCTCTTTGAGTATAACTTCTTTTATAGCCATCTTCGTATGCAGTTTTGTATTTTTGCATTTCTTCAATTGATCGATTATTCATTTTTTCACCTTCTAACTTAATCTTAACTTATCTTTACACCAATTGTAAAGAATTATACTTTTAATTTACATTTAAAGTGTCAATTTTTAGTTTTTAACTTCGAGAAAAATCCACTGAATTAAATTAAAAGTTCCCATAATAATAAAAAAATAAAATTTTATGATTAAATTCCCAATAATATGGGAATT
>CANRAJ010000069.1 GCA_947628545.1 uncultured Bacilli bacterium
TTAGATTTTGCTGAAGGATTTACAGAAGAGGAAAGAGAGACTTTAAAACAAATGCATCATAAAAAAATAAAACTAACCTTAGAAATACAAGAACCAATACTTGATAAAGAAGAAAGAAAATATTTAAGTGGTGTTATTAGACCGTTTAGAGATAGAATAGAATTTATTAAAAAACTAAATGAACATTATATTGGTGATGAATATATTTTAATTAAAACAGATAGTAATTCAACACCATTGCCATATTTTAAAAAAGATACTATGTACAAAGGTATGGAATTAAATAAAGAATATACATTAGAGGAACTTGGACTATGACTTGGGTATATAGTACATTAATTTTTATAGGAGTAATATTAGCGATATTTGGCGTTTTTAAATTAATATTTCATATTGGTTTAAAATTTGATTTAGAGGCTGATGAACTTCTTATTTATACATTTTTAATTATAGTTGGAATTGTTATTTGTGGTGCATTTATTTATGGAATACATGAAACAATATTTGTAAAATAGGAGATTAAAATGCAACAATTATATGACCTAGAAATTAATATCTTATCTTGTTTATTACTTAAACCTGAATTAATGAAAGATTTAAAACTCGAAGACAAACATTTTATAAAACACCAACGCCTATGGCAATTTATGAAAGCGTTTTACAAACGATATGAAACGTTTGACGTGGTGCTTATGTTTAATACTTGCAAAGACAAATATCAAATTATAAAATATTTGCAATGGCTTGCTGAAGTGGAACCGGCACCAAGTAACTTTTACAAGTATCAAGACCGGCTGATAGAACTATACAATCAAAACAAAAAAGACAGATGGATTATTGAAGAGGTTTACCGATTAGCCAATGAATTATATGTAGGGGGCATTGACTTAAGAAGTTTTAAAAGCAAAATAGAAAAAGCCGAAAAAGAGGCAGAAGAAAAATTTAAGGAGGTACAATGAAAGAAGATTTGTTAAAGATTATTAATCATTATGGAACGATGGCACAATTAAAATATTTTCAAAGTGAAGTATTTGAATTAAACGAAGCAATTATAAGACATAATGAAATTGAAGACAGTGGGCTATATAGAAGTAGTGATGAATGCTTTGCGAAAGAACATATTAAAGAAGAAGTCGCTGATGTATTGGTTATGCTATTTCAATTTATGTATTATTACGGCATTGATTTAGAAAATACCAAAAAAATAATGTTTGAAAAAATTGCTAGGCAATTAAAAAGAATTAAGGAGGAAGAAAAATGACATATATCGAACTTAATGACGATTTAATCAAAGAAATTGAAAAATATACAGTTACTAATTATTATATCAAAGGCGACTTTTTACCAACCGATAGCGTAATCAGTTTACTTGAAGATTTAATCAGTGAAATACACCGTCAAGAAGAAAAAGTCGAAGACTTGGAGAAAAGCCAATATGATTTTGATTGATAACCAAACTGATTTAAGTTATGAAGAAATTGGAAACATATTAGACCGACATTTGAAAAATTTGTATAAAGAAACCATTTACTATGGCAAAGAAGAATTTTTTGGTATAATATTACATCACAAAAATTATAAAATATCAGTTCAATATGGTAAAAACCGGACTAAATATATTATAAAAGAAGTTAAATCTTAAAATGCCATAATTGCCCGTAGAAATCAATTCTGACGGGTTTTTTATTTGAAATAGTATAATTATACCAGACGGCCATAAAAATTGCTAAAAGTACCCTTAAAACGGTTAATTTACAAATTTCCTTTTATTTGCTAAAATTAAACTTGAGGTGAACTTATGGAAATTATACGAGGAGATACAATTTATAAAAAATTTCAAAGGCATTATTGTGGAGGCGAAGTGATTACTGAATTGCCGGACAAAATGTTTTGTACAATTAAATACGACCCTGATATGGAAGAATTTTTAATTCAAAAAACATTAAACCACGGCATAACTTTTAATCCGGCCGATGATTATTATTATTTGAAATTTGCTCCCGAAGACACGGACAACCTGCCATTTACCAACGGTGTGCCATTATATATGGACATTGAAGTTATAACCGGCAAGTATAAACGTACGATTATTAAAGAGCCAGTAGAAATAACAAGCGAAGTTACACACGCTAGAAATGAGGGATAAAATGGAGAATTGCGATTGTATTGAAGAACTAACGACTTTAGAAGAAGTCAAAGTTATTAGAGAGGGAGCCGGAACTGATGACTATGCTGCACTTTCAAATAAGCCACAAATCAACGGTCATGAATTGCAAGCCGGCAATAACACGTTAGACGACATTGGAGTGCAACCCAAAGGCAACTATGCCACAAAGGACGAGATACCAAATACTGATGACTTTATTACCAAAGAAGTGGGCAATTTAACTAATTATTATTTAAAAACTGATATTGACAGCAAATTGAAAGCAAAAGCCGACACATCAACCATACCAAGTGTTGATGGGTTTATCAAAAACACAGTTGACGACTTAGTAAACTACTACAAAAAGAGCGAAACCTACACTCAAACCGAAATTAACGACAAAATATCAGCCGTTAAAACAGGTGGCTTTAAAAAAGTTGATGTTTTGCCTGAAAGTGGCGAGGAGAACTTAATTTACTTAGTGCCAGCCACAAAGGTTAGTGAAAAAAACATTAAAGACGAATACATTTGGTTATCAGACGACCAAGTATTTGAAAAAATAGGAAGCACCGAATTAAACCTAGACGACTACATTACCACCGAGAAGTTAAACCAAAAACTTGGCGAATATGTAACAACAGCTTCACTTACCGAAACATTAGAACAATATGCTAAAACTTCGGCAATACCAGACGTTAATGATTTTATCACCGACGCAGAAGTGAACGCCAAGTTATTAACCAAGGCTGATAAAAGTGAAATTCCAAGTCTTGAAAATTACTACAAGAAAACCGAAACATATTCAAGTACGGAAGTAGACCAAAAAATTGAAGCAGCAACAGGCACAGATTTATCGGACTATTTAAAAAAAGAAGAAGCGTCCGACATTTATCTTGATAAAGTTACCGCTGGAAGCACTTACGCCACAAAAGGCGAAATTCCGGACGTCAAGGACTTCATAACTGAAACAACAGCCGATGATAAATATGCAAGCAAAACTGAAATAGCCGACTTTGTTACTGATGAGCAAGTCAATACCAAACTAGGCAACTACTTACTAACAGCAACGGCTGACAGCACTTATGCAAAGGTTGGAGATATTGCTGATTTTATAACTGAGGCAAACGTTGATACTAAGTTAGAAGACTATTACACTAAACAAGATATAGACGGTAAGGGCTATTTAACTAAACACCAAGACATCAGCACATTAGCAACTAAAGCTGAAGTTAATTTAAAAGCTGACAAGACCGACTTAGATAATTACACCGATACTGAAACACTTGAAAGCACATACGCAACCAAGCAAGAAATACCTGACACGAAGTCGTTTATAACTAAGGAAGTTGCTGATTTAACCAACTATTATGACAAGGACACAACTGATGGCAAGATTACACTAAAGGCTGACAAGACATATGTGGATACGAACTTCGTTCAAAAACCCGAAATTGCGGATTTTATTAAAAAGGATGTTACAGACCTTGAAAATTATTACGATAAAACGGCTATAGATACAAAGACTGAAAACTTCATCACAAAAGCGGTCGATGATTTAACGAATTACTATCTTAAAACTGAAACGTACAATCAAACTGAAATTGACCAAAAGATTAGCACGGTTATTAGTGGAGGATTTAAGAAAGTTGAGCAATTACCAAAAACTGGCGAAAGCAAGTATATTTATTTAGTACCGGCTGAAAAAACGTTCTCACAAAACATAAAGAACGAATTTATATGGTTAGATGAGGAGCAAGCTTTCGAGCAAATCGGTAGCACTCAACTTGACTTAGAGCCATACGCAACCACCGAAGCACTAAACCAAAAGTTGCTTGAGTATGTTACCAACACAGCATTAGAACAAAAGTTGTCTGAATATGATAAGAGTGTACAAGTCGACAGCAAGATAGATGAAGAAACAAGAGATTTGCTTAAAACATTGTCACGTGAGTTAAAACCTGATGAAGAAGATGAAACCGGCTATAGCGCTCAAACTCTAGTTAATGTAAAAAACAAAAGTGACGCTACTGAATTAATTGTTGAAATAGATAACCTAGATGTTAAGACTAACGTTGCTGTCAATAGTGTATTAGGTACGTTAAAAGGTCAAGATTTAGAAAATAGGCTAAAAGCTGTTGAAGGCGCTGGCTATATTACCAAAGAAGTTAGCGACTTAACTAACTATTACGACCAAACTACTATTGATGGTAAATTAGATACAAAGCAACCTACCGGAAACTATGTGTTAAAGACTGACATACCAACGACTACTAGCAAATTAACGAATGATAGCGGTTATATTGATAAAGACGTTGCCAACTTAACAAATTACTACGATAGTGATACAATAGATAGTAAGTTGGCTGGTAAACAAGCAACTGGCAATTATGCTTTGAAGAGCGAACTACCAAAAGTCGGAACTTTAGACACGACCAGTACTAATATTTTGGCTGAAAGTTCAACTGAAAGTTTAGGTGGCACAGTTAAATTACACAAGATAGCCAAAAGTGGTAGCTGGGGAGATTTAAATAACAAACCAAATTTACCAAGTGCTATTTCGCAATTAACAAATGACTGGCTAATGCCTGGGACTGATGATGAAAATGCTAAAAGTTTATCAACACAAAACCCAAATAAATTCTATTACACAGTAGAGGAGGAAGCATAACAATGGCGATTTACAAGAACGGTAAAAAAATTGAGAACATATATGTTGGAGGAAAAAAAGTTAGCAAAATATACCATGCGGGGGGGGTTATCTACAGTAGTGGTCCAAAGATAGTTGATTTTGCCACAGGTACTGATGATGAAATTGCTGCAATGTTGGACGCTCATTATGCAGGAGCATTAAATATAGCCAATTATTGGCACGTTGGCGACACAAGAGTTGTTCATATTAATGCTACGAATAGTGGAACTATAAACCATGTCGAACAAAAAATGACTATGGTTATAATGGATTTTAACCATGATGATTTAACAACATCAATAAATGGTAAAACAAAGGCTGCTGTAACAGTTGGCTTTAGGGAAGCAATGGGCAACAGAAGAACAGCTGAAAATGAATATTATGAGGGAAAATTTTATGATTATATTTATGATGATAATAATTACTCAGTATATTCATTAAGAACCTGGTTAAATAGTGGTTTATTAAATGCACTTCCAAGTACATTTAGTTCTTTAGTTAAAGAAGTTAACAAAAAGAATTTGGCATATCACACAAAAACTGATAATGCACCATTAATTACTCAAGATAAGATTTGGTTATTAAGTTACCCAGAAGTACATGGAACAGAACCAGTTAGTTTTTACTTAAATGGTAATAGTCCAAGCGATTATGAAGGAACTCAATATGAATATATGAAAACTGTTTCAAATAGGCTTAAATATGTTAATTATGATGGTACAGCAAGTTCTACTAGAGATTACTATTGGCTAAGAAGTCCTAGTTCGATTTCAGCTAGATATGGATTTTATTGGTGTTATATAAATGATAATGGAATAGCCACATCTGCCAATGCAAGCACAGCTGGTTTAGCTCCAGCCTTTTGCTTATAAATTAAAGAAAGAAGATGATATAAAATTGGAAAAAGCAATGAATAATATAAAAAAATATTGGGGGTGGGTAACATTAAGCGTAGGAATTTTAGCAGCCATATTTGGTTGCTTTTTTAAAGTATTTCAATATTTCGATAGTCAAAATGAAGAAATGGCAAGAGCCATCCAAATGTCGGAAAAAGCTATCATTTGGAACAAAGAAGTCCCCAAAATAGAACGAGCCAGTGTATGTGATGATTACCTGGCTAGAGGTTACAACTCTTATACCAAAAAATTATGTGAAAACGTAATATTACAAGAAGAAACTTTATCAGAAATAGGAGGTACGAATGGGAATAGTTATTGAAAATAGAAAAATCGGGGGGGGGTGTATAAGTAACAAAAAAATAGCAGGAATTGCTTACAAT
>CANRAJ010000070.1 GCA_947628545.1 uncultured Bacilli bacterium
GCCATTGGTTGAACCAATGGCTGTTGGTTTACATGCCGTGCGTTTAGCCAATATCCGGGTTGGGGATACGGTTTTAGTTGTCGGGGGCGGCATTATTGGTTTGGCTTGTGCCATGTTTGCTAAAAAAGAAGGCGCCAGTTTAGTTGCGGTATCCGAAACTAATCCTGGTCGGGGCCAAAAAGCCGTCGATTTAAAAGTTGCTGATCGGTGGTTTGATGTGACTAAAGAAGATGCTTCGGCTTTAATGATGCAAGAAAGTAATGGTGGCTTTGATGTAGTTATTGAATGCTGTGGCAATGGTCCGGCTGTTACAAGTGCCTTAATGCATACCCGGACAGGGGGAACGGTTGTTTTAGTAGGTGTTTCACTTGATGCCATTACGGTTCCATTAACTATTGGCGTTATGCATGAGTTAAAAATGTTAGGTGCCATTGCTTATACAAAGGAAGAATTTGCTTCTTGTATTAACTTAATTGCTAATAAGGAAATCGATGTTTTAAAATTCGTCGATAAAAAAATTACCTTAAATGATGTGCAAGCGGCTTATGAAGAACTTACGAGTGGTCAAACTAATACCATTAAAATCTTAGTGGATCCGAATAAATAAAAAAATTAGGATAACCAGGTGTTATCTTTTTTTGTGTCAAAAGAAATGGTGGCTTGACAGATCTAAACAGTTTTTATTATTAAATAAAAGCAATCTATTGTATAATTGTAATAGGTGATATTATGCGTATAATTGTCTCAGCAGGGGGAACCGGCGGTCATATTTATCCGGCTTTGGCCATTATTAAAAAATTTCAAGAAAAAGAACAAGATTTAGAAGTACTTTATATTGGAACCCATAATCGGATGGAAAAAGATATTGTGCCTCAAATGGGATATCGATATGAAGCATTAGAAATTTATGGTTTTAGTAAAACCAAAATTAAACAAGATATCAAAAATATTGGGTTAATTAAAAAGGCCTATCAAAAATGTTTAAAAATTATGGAAGAGTTTAAACCGGATGTGGTTATTGGTGTTGGGGGTTATGTCACTTATCCAGTTATTAAAGCCGCCCATAAATTACATATCAAAACGGTTTTACATGAACAAAATAGTATTCCGGGCAAATCGAATATTTATTTAAGTAAATATGCGGATTTAATTTGCATCTCTTTACCTAATAGTAAAAATTATTTTAAAGGTAAAAGTAAAGTTCTTTATACCGGTAATCCCTGTGGTGAAGGGGCTTTAGAAAATAAAAAAGTGGCTAAAGAAACTTTGGGCTTTCATAAAGATAAAAAATTTATCATTATAGTAGCGGGTTCTTTAGGTAGTTCAACTATTAATGCTAAGTTTAAACCATTTTTAGAACTTATTGGCGATAAAAATTACGAAATTCTTTATATTACGGGTAAAAACTATTATGCGGATTTTGTGGCTAATACCACTTTTCCATCCAATGTTAAAGTCGTACCATATTATGATAATCTAAATGCTTTGATGCCTAGTGCGGATTTAATAATTACGCGCGCAGGGGCTTCCACCATCAGCGAACTTTTAGCATTAAAAAAACCCAGTATTTTAATTCCGAGCCCGTATGTAGCAAATAACCATCAATATTATAATGCTCTAGATTTAGTTAATTTAGGCATTGCCGAATTAATTGAAGAAAAGAACTTAAAAGCCGACATCCTTTTAATTACGGTAACGGAATTAATGGAAAAAGAAACGAAATATAACCAAATGATTGCCAATTTTGCTAAAGTGCAAACAATTCCGGCTTCACAAATGATTTATGAGGCCATTAAGGATTTATTAAAATGAGGGAATTAACAAATTTTGGTGAGGTTTTAACCCAAGTAGATTTAAAAAAATATAATACTTATGGCCTTGGTGGCACCGCTGCTTATTTAGTTAAACCCAATGATTTAACTAAATTAATTGATTTAATTAAATATTTAAAGGAACATAAGATATCCTATTATCTTTTAGGAAGTGGTTCCAATGTTATTTTACCGGATAATGATTTTGCCGGCGTCATTATTAAATTAGATCATTTAAATAAAATAACTTTTGCGGCTGATACGGCTATAGTTGAAGCCGGTGTTACTATGGCCAGTTTCGTCCAAGAATGTTTAAAACACGAAATAGTTAATTTTAGTTTTGCTGCGGGGATTCCTGGTACCATTGGTGCTGCTTTAGTGGGCAATGTTGGTTGTTTTGGTCATGAAATATATGATTATGTGGTTGATGTAACAATTTTAGATGAAAATAATGAGGTAAAAACATTACCAAAAGCCGCAATTACGCATGGTTACCGGTCAACCGAGTTTAAAAATCGCGCTGTGGTAATTCTTTCGGCTACTTTAAAGGCTATGAAGGGTTCGGTAGAAGCGGCTCAAAAACAAATAAAAGAAAATAACTGCAAAAGACAAGCCACCCAACCTTTGGGAACCAAAAATGCTGGCTCAGTTTTTCGTAATCCCCCTGGGGTAAGTGCGGGAAAATTAATTGAAGAGGCCAATTTCAAGGGCTTTAAAATAGGTGATGCGATGGTTAGCCCCAAACACGCTAATTTTATAATTAATACCCAAAAGGCCCGCAGTCGTGATATAATTGAACTAATTACAAAAATAAAAAAGACCATCAAGGAAAAAAATAATATTGATTTAGAATTAGAACAAATTATCGTTAAATGGTGATACTATGGAAGAAAATAAAGTCAAAGTAAAAGTCAAAAGAAAATTATCTTTTAAGGGGTTAATTGTCGTTTTATTATTTGTTTATTTGCTCGCCATGTTGGCTTACTTTTTATATAGTATGCCAATTAAAACTATTATTATTAAAGGAAATAATTTAACTAGCGATCAAGAAATCATTAATGCGGCCAACTTAAATAAAAATAAAAAGATTTTTGCCCTTAATACGGGACAAGCCCGGAAGAAAATTGAAAACTTGGCTCTTATTAGTGAGGCCCGAATCAATAAAAATCTTTTGGGTAAACTTACGATTAAGGTTACAGAAGAAAAAATTCTTTTTTACTATCAACCGGAAGCAAAATATGTTTTAAGTGATGGAACACGCGTTAATTTAGATAAGCCATTAGGCGTACCAACGCTAAATAATTTCGTGGCTACCGATACCTTGAAAGAATTTATTAAGCACCTAAAAGATATTGATCCGGATATTCTTAGTTTAGTTAGTGAAATGGTGTATGATCCGGATATTAAGGATGATATTACCTTAGATGATGGCCGGTTCTTTTTCAAAATGAATGATGAAAATTCCGTTTATATTAATATTGTAAATATGGAAAAATTAAATAATTATCATAAATTTATTGCTTCCTTAAGTGATACCAAAAAAGGTATTCTTTATTTAGATAGCAGTTTAAATAGCACAATCTTCACAACTTATGATAAAATAAAAGCCGAAAAAGAAAAAGCGGAACAGGAAGATGTCGAAAATAAAGAAAACGAGGAAGAATCAGATGAAAATTAATTATCAACAAAAGTTATATGATTTAGTGGCGAGTTTAGATTATACACCTAAATTATTATTGCATAGTTGTTGTGGCCCTTGTTCTACTACTTGTATTGCGTATTTAACTAAATATTTTAATATTACGGTACTTTTTTATAATCCTAATATTGAACCAGTTAGCGAATATGAAAAAAGAAAAAAGGAACAAATTAAGTTTATCCAAAACTTTCCCGCCCAACATAAATTGAGCATCCGCGATTGTGATTACGATAATGCAACCTTTAAAAAACAAGTCGAACCCTATACTCAAGCCAAAGAAGGGGGAGTTAGATGTCATCAATGTTATGAACTCCGGCTTCGGAAAACGGCTCAAATAGCTAAGGCCGAAGCATATGATTATTTTGCGACAACCTTAACTATAAGCCCTTATAAAAATAGTCAAGTTATAAATGAAATCGGGGGCCGGGTTGGCGAAGAAGAAGATATCCCTTTTTTATATAGTGATTTTAAGAAAAATGATGGTTACAAGCAAAGTATTGAATTAAGTCAAAAATATGATTTATATCGCCAAAATTATTGTGGTTGCCAATATGGCCAAAATTTGGCTTTAAATAATATAAAAAATAGTAATTTTAATGAAAATGTAATATAATTAAAGAAGGAAGTGGTATGATGACTTGGACTTTTTGGTTAATGGTAATAATTCTTTTAACAATTGTGGAAATATCGACAGTTAATTTAGTTTCAATTTGGTTTATTGCCTCGGCTTTAGTTAGTTTAATTTTATCTTTTATCTATGATAATGCTTATTTAGAAATGGGCGTGTTTGCTATCTTAGGAATTGTGCTAATGTTACTAACAAAACCGCTTATCAATAAATATCTAAAACCGGAACGGATTCGAACCAATATTGATCGGGTTATTGGCATGACGGGAATTTGTACCGAAGAAATTAAGAAAAACACCATTGGTGAGGTAAAAGTTGATGGCAAAAGATGGAGTGCTATAAGTTCCAGCAAAATAAATGTAGGTGATGAGGTCATCATTGAAGAAATTGATGGTGTTAAATTAAAAGTTCGAAAGGAGGGAAAATAATGGAAGTATTTTTGGTTATATTAGTTATTGTTTTAGTTTTAATTATTCCGAATATTAAAATTGTGCCTCAAGCGAAAAGTTATGTTATAGAACGCCTTGGTTCTTATCATGCGACTTGGCAAAATGGGTTACATTTTAAAATTCCGTTTATTGATGCGATTGCTAATCGGGTTTCTTTAAAGGAAATTGTTAAGGATTTTGCCCCACAACCAGTTATTACGAAAGATAATGTAACAATGCAAATTGATACGGTGGTTTATTATTCTATTACTGATCCAAAATTATATACTTATGGGATTGAGTTTCCGGTTAGTGCTATTGAAAACTTAACGGCTACAACTTTAAGAAATATCATTGGGGATTTGGAATTAGACCAAACCTTAACCAGCCGGGATATTATTAATACCAAGATGCGGGCAATATTGGATGAAGCCACTGATCCTTGGGGCATTAAAGTTAACCGGGTGGAAGTTAAAAATATTTTACCACCACGCGATATCCAAGAAGCCATGGAAAAACAAATGCGGGCTGAACGGGAACGGCGCGAAAAAATCTTACAAGCCGAAGGAGAAAAGAAAAGTTCTATTCTAATCGCAGAAGGGGAAAAAGAAAGTGCTATTCTTCGGGCCGAAGCGCAAAAGGAAAGTAACATTCGCATTGCGGAAGGGGAAGCCGAAGCCCTTTTAAAAATTAAGCAAGCCGAAGCCGAAGGTATCAAAATGCTTAAAGATGCTAAGGCCGATGATGCGGTATTAAAACTTAAAAGTTATGAAACTTTAGCCAATATGGCAGATGGTAAATCAACCAAAATTATTGTTCCAGCCGAATTACAAAATATTGTAACTTTTGGAACCGTATTAAAAGAAAGCTTAACAGATGAAAAAACTAAAAAATAGTTGCTAAATTAAGCAATTATTTTTTTAAGGATGGATGCAGATGGATCAATTAAAAGAAATAAATCAAATGCTTTTAAAGGAAAGTGAAATTGCTATTTTAAAAAAATATAAAATAGATGTTTTGAAATGTCGTTCCCTAGATGAAATCTTGTTTTTCATTGATGAAATCATTGATGATTTAACGGACGAAGAATATGAAGAACTAGATTATGTGGCCGGTAATCTTATGGAACGCAAGTATTATGGGAAGATGCCTAAATGACAAGATGTGCTTGGGTTAATTTAGCCAATCCCTTATATGTTAAATATCACGATGAAGAATGGGGTGTCCCAACCTATGATGATCAAAAACTTTTTGAACTTTTAATTTTAGAAATTAATCA
>CANRAJ010000071.1 GCA_947628545.1 uncultured Bacilli bacterium
TGTGACAACACAATTTTCCATAAAATCATATTTGGTAATTAATTCGACAACACTTTTTTCAAAATCAGTTTCTTTGCCAGTTGGTTTAAGTTCAATATTAAGTTTAATATTTTGCTTTTGGGCAAATTTAATAACCTCTTCTAAAGTCGGAATTCGCGTATCTTTAAATTTGGCATCTAAAAAACTCCCCGCATCTAATTTTTTAATTTCTTCATAAGTTACATCTAAAGTATCTTTATTAACACCGGTCGTTCTTTTTAAATTAGGATCGTGCATGACAACTAAAACTTGATCTTTCGTTTGTTGCACATCTAATTCAATCCAATCAGCATCAAGTTTTTTAGCCATTTCAAAGGCCACCATCGTATTTTCCGGATAATCTACTGAAGCCCCACGATGGGCTGTGACCTCCATCGTCTTAACATATTCAATTTTTAAATTGTATTTGCCTTTTAAAACATTATAGGTAAAGATGGTTGACCCACCAATAACTAAAATAATTACAGTCACTTTCATCATTAACCAGTATTTGGCCGCATTTTTTGTTTTACCTTTTAATGGCTTTAAACTAACTTCCGGTTCATTTTGGGCTTTCTTATGTTGGAAAAATAAAATGGTAATAAGGGTATAACTAATTGGCGTAGCCAGTAACAATAAAATAATCAAAGATAATGCTACCAATAACCAAATAATCGTAATGGCTAAACTTTTTAGCCAATATTTAGCAATTATTTTATAAAGTCCCATAATAATTAAAATAGCTAAGCCAAGGAATAACACATAAGTAATTAAAACTAATAATTGACCAGCCATAATTTGCAAAAAATCTTTGATTTTATGTTTAGCACTTAGGTTTTTACTTTTGCGTCGGGCTTCCTTAAAATCACAATCTTCTAAAATAAAATAAGGTAAAACATATAACCAGCGGAATAACATCACAGCCAAGAATAATAAAAGCATCGTATAAAGAAGGGCTAAAACTTTATTTTTGACAATGAAATCCAAAATAAACTCGGGTAACGAAATGGTGCCAATAAAACTAGAAGAAATTCCAATATTTAAAAACGGAATTAAAAAGATAACTAAAAATGGTAAACCAATATTGCGCCAGTTAAAAACTTTTATGGCTTTTTGCCAAGCCAAGGTAATTGCATTTTTAATATTAATATGCTTTTTTTGATAACTATAAGTCAAAATAATAATCACAGTACTAATATCAATTAAAGTATAAAAAGTTAAAAGTAATAATAACAACAAAAGGCAAAGCAAAGTTAAAGGATGGGCTAAAAAACTAAAGACATTTTCTAGGGTTAGATAAGTATAGCCACTTACCTTTGTTATTAAATGAAAGATTTCTAAAAATAACGGAACAAAAATTAGAGCGGAGGCCAATTTATAAATTGCTTCAAAACCAATTAAAGTTTTAAAATTATACTTTAGCATTTGCTTCATTTTTTTCCACATTGTTATCACCTAATTTTATTGTAGCACTTTTTGGGCTAAAGGAAAAAACTATTGCATTAATTTGGCTACTTTTTCCACAATATATTTTTTCGTATCTTCAAAACTCATATCTAAAGCAATGGCTAATTCATTATATAAATACTTTTCGGCTTGAGCAAAATAATCTTCATCTTTCTCGCTAAGCTTTTGCTTATTTTGGCGTCTTTTATCATTTCTCAAATAAGTTGTCTTAATTATTTTAATTAAATCTTCAGGACTACCTTGATAAAATAATTCTTTATACGTATTTTCAATATATTTATCATTGATATTTTTTAAGGGTTCAATTAAAGGAATTCGGTTAATTAAATTTTGGGCCTCTTTTTTACTAATAATGGGTCTTAAAAAGCCCCCTTTATCCGCGATGGGAATGGTAATAGTTAAAGTTTTATCATCTAAAGGACTTAAGACATAATAATCTTCATTAGTTGTCTCATCATGTTTAATTTTTTTTACTTGACAAGTACTTTTCTTATACATTACATAATCATTTTCGTGGTACATTTTAGCCTCCTTAAAAAAATATGCGCAAGTCCTTAGCAATTGGACTTACGCATAAGTGCTGCTCATTGTTATATTTATATTATATGCCTTTTTTTAACTTTTCGTAAGAAAAAATTTAGTTAGCAATATCTTTATCATTGGTGACATCCCCATTTCCTGAGACGGGAATGGCATCACCCAAATAAGTTGGTTTTACTTTAAAAATACTTTTAACAAAATCCTTATCTCGGGCTAAGATTTCTCTTAATTCCCGATAGGATTGACCAGCATAAGTTCGGGTATCAGCGGCTACACCATAGGCCTTTAGGCCTAACTGATTAGCAATATACAATGCTCGATATAAATGATATTTTTGGGTTACAATAACCACCTTTTGGGCTTGAAATATTTCTTTAGCCCGGTAGATGCTATCATAAGTGGAAAAGCCCGCGTGATCCATAAAAATGTCTGCCGAAGGAATATCATTATCAATAGCAACTTGTTTCATAACATTGACCTCATCATAATTTTTTTGACCATGATCACCCGACATGATAATTTTAGGAGCAATATCTTCTTGGTATAACTGAATTGCAGTATCTAAACGATCACTTAACATGGCACTAGGAGCATCATTTTTCACTTTAGCCCCTAAAACTAAAATGCAATCAATATCTGTTATATTTTTTAATTCTGCAATATTTTTAATTTGATTTTTAGTAGTTATCTTTACATAACCATTTAATCCAAAAACAAGACCAAGAAAAAGAATACCCATAATTAACAACACTAGAATAATTATTTTTATTTTGGATTTTTTCATCTATTCTCTTCCCCACTTTACCATTTCATTTTAACATATTTAATTTTCAATTCAATCGACATTTCATTTATAAAATTGTTACCATATTCACTATTTTCATATATAATTTTACCAATATAGAAATATAAATCCATTACATTAGTATTAGCATTTTCAAATATTTCTAATTGTGTTGTTTTGATTTTTGTTACTACTTTATCTATGGCTATCTTAAAGTCATTTAATTTAGCTTCTACCATATTTATACCTCTTTGTATAATTTGGCAGACGCATCTGCCAAATTATTAAACTCTTTTTATCAACTCTGATATTGGTGAGCCAATATCGTAGTATGTTATCTAAATGGCGTTAAAACAACCATGTCATTTTGTACAAAACACTTCGGCTTTAGGGCTTGGAATTGATTCTATAAGTCTAAGTATTCCTTTTGTATCTAATGTATCGGTTTTATAATATTTACCATCTTTTGCTTTTATTTTCTGTTGGTTAGTAATTCTAACCAACTGACTTCCCTCATCATTTAATTTGCCTTTTAACCATTTCCAATAATTTCTAGCTTTATTATATTCATTATCAGTTAAAACACCAATAACATCAACAACACTGAAATAATAATCTTCTTTTTCTTTATCCCAAATACTTCTTATTTCTTTTCCTTCAAATAAGTTTGAAATAGTTTCTAATTTACTTTGATTCATTTTTACCCCCCTAATTTTTAATATAAATACATTGTACTACACAAACGTTTGTTTGACAATGCCTTTTTTGTTTATTTTAATAAAAATATTAAAGTATCAAAAAACAAACCAAATAACTGGTCTGTTTAAATACAAATTATAATTTATTTTTTTCTTGTTAAACATATTCCTATTAGTAAGCAGATAAACACTATAGGAGCAATTCTTACGAAGAGCCATACAAAGCCATGAATTCCCACGCCTAAGATTGCTAATTCGGGGTCATTATAATCCCATTCCATATATGTATTTTTTAACAATATTAGACCCAAGAAAATAACTATTATCATGAGGCATATCGATATAAATAGATAATGCCAAACTTTTCTTTTGAGCTCTTGCCTCTTCGCTAGTTTTAAATTTATTATTTCTAATTTTGTGGATATTTCTTCTAAGAAATTTTCCTTTTGTTCGGCAACATTTTCCCCAAGTAAGGTACTTACTGAGGTATCTAAAGCATCTGCTAAGGAAACTAATAATTCCGAATCGGGAACAGATAAACCTTGCTCCCATTTGGAAATTGTTTGACGAACGACATTTAATTTTAGAGCCAATTCTTCTTGAGAAAGTCTTTGGGCTTTTCTAATTGCCTTAATATTATCTTTTAACATAATAATTTCCTCCTTCGCAAATAATTATAGATTATACATTGCGTTGCTTCAAGCAATGCATATTAACATTGGATATTTCCATAATTGTAACTTGGAATTATTTTATAAACATTTTACGATAACTATTATTGATAGTTGCATCAAAGCCCTCGGGCAAGTATTCAGGAGGTATATGTTCCTTATACTTAATATCCATAAAGTAATTACAAAATATTATTTCCACATATATGACTCTCTTTTTACCATCGGTAAGGGCATAGACAAAACCCTGATATGAATCGGCTTCCATCGCCAATAACTTATAATTAACAAATCCGGTTACGCCATAATAACCAATGTAATCTTCGATGCCATATTGATTTAATCTTTCAATCTCTTTTTCATAGGCGGTTTGAGAATAATCAACGACTAAATACGCTAAAAATTGCTTATCCCAGGCATCTAAATAAACCATTTTGAAATCTTTAACATTTAATTCATTAATTGATTGAGGAAATATTTCTTCGGACATTCCCCATTTATCTTGATATTTACTATGGGCTTTTACACCAATAACATCCTGATATTTACTCTTATCAGTTATTACCTCTTCCCTATTTAATCCACCCATAAATATAAATATACAACCAAAAACAACTACTAAAGCCATTGCTATTATTCCTATCATAATGGCAATATATTTAAACATATTTCTTTGTTTTTTCATTTTATAATATTCTTTTAGAATCAAATTTAAGTTTTCAATAGTATGGGTTTTTATTTTATTTTGGGCTATTTTTTCGCCACTTAAAAATTCATTAACATCAATATCTAGGGTATTACATAGTTCTTTTAAAATGGCATAATCCGGCATATTTCTACCATTTTCCCAATTTCCAATAGTCCGGTCTGATACGCCTAATTTTTCGGCCAATTCCTGTTGCGTAAAATTTTTTTCTTTTCGACAAGTAGCAATAAATTTGCCAATTTTCTCTTGATCCATAATTTCCTCCCTTCATACTAATATTTTAAAACTTAATAGATTATTTTAATAGGAAAAGTATCAAGGGTAAATCTCTGGATACCAATTATTTCAACTGGTAACAATTTTTCACCAGTTTCATATTTATTTTATTATATCAAAAAACAAACCATTTAAACTGGTCTGTTTAGCAAATTTTTAATCTAATTTATTATATTCTTCATCGGAAACAGATTCTAGCCATTCATTTGATGCATCTTCCCCTGGTACTTCAACAGCAATATGGCTAAACCATGAATCTTTTCTTGCTCCATGCCAATGTTTAATATTTGCTGGGATTACATCAACATCTCCTGGCGATAATTTTTGTACTTCTTTTCCTTCTTCTTGATAGGAGGCTAGTATTTTGTCAAATCTATTTTTTGTTTTCTTCTAAATATTTTTCGTATAATTCATCCATTGATGACA
>CANRAJ010000072.1 GCA_947628545.1 uncultured Bacilli bacterium
ACTTTATTTAAAGCACATTGCCGATACCAAATTAGTCGATGAGGCCTTAACCCGTATTGCCAAAATTGATATTGATGGGATTGTTGATTCTTCTTCCCTCGCTTTTTTAATTGAAGAAGAAAATAAAACGGTTTTCCCCACCGTGAAATATAGTGAACGGCCTGATGAGGTAGTTACCGAACTATTAAAAGGAAAAGTGGCTTTAGTTATTGATACCTCCCCTTTTGCATTAATTATTCCGGCTTTCTTCATTGATTTTATTAATCCGGTATCCGATAACTATACTAAAAGTATCAATATCACTTTTTTAAAAGTTCTCCGGCTTTTAACCTTTTTCATTGGGATAATTACCCCGGCTTTTTTCAATGCCTTACTCTGTTATAATCCCGAATCAATTCCCATGTCCTTACTGATTAATTTCGTAATCCAACGCGAAGGTGTACCTTTTCCCTTAATTGTGGAAACCATTATTATGCTTCTTATTTGTGATATTTTAAAAGAAAGTGATATGCGTTTTCCTTCCAGTTATGGTTCTTCCATTTCCATTTTAGGAGCCATTATTCTTGGCCAAGCCAGTGTGGAAGCCGGTTTAGTTTCACCGATTATCATTATTGTGATTGCCATTACCTTTATTGCCTCCTTGGCCTTTAGTGATATTGAAATCAGTAATGCCATTCGTTACTTTATGTATATTTTCCTTTTGGCTTCGGCTTTCTTTGGCTTATACGGTCTATTTTTAAGTTTTATTTTCCTTTTAATCAATATTAGTAGTGCCGATAGTTTTAATAAGCCCTATTTAACCCCTCTAGCGCCTTTCGATAAAACTTATTTGCAAAATAGTGTTTTTAAAAAGCCCTTAAAAAAAGATACTAAACGCAGTAAAGTTTTAAGTAAAAATCGCATTAAGCAAGGAGAAAACTCATGAAAAAAATAATTTTTTTAATTCTTTTAGTTTTAACTTTAGGAGGTTGTTACGATTATAACGAACTTAATGATTTAGCCATCGTCGTAGGAATGGGCATTGACTATCAAGATCAAAAATACGCGATTACTTTTGAGGTTTTAAGTAATAATGTCGATAAGGAATCGGCCAATACCAAATCCTTTACTGTAACCGGATATGATGCAAATTTTGCTACCGCCATCGATAAAACAAGCGATGCTTTACCTAAACGGGCTTACTTTTCCCATACCGATCTTTTGGCATTAAGCCAAAATGTGGCCAAGAATCATGTTAAAGAAATTATTGACTATATTTTACGCAATAACAATATTCGGGAAATTCTAAATGTGGTAGTATGCGATAATCCTCAAGAACTTTTAAGTAATACGAGTAAAAAAATTGCTGTGGTTAGTTCAAGTATTAATGATGCCATTACCGCGGATATTACCAGTGGCTCTTATGCCATCGAAAAAAAATACATCAATTTAGTCCGAGAAATGATATCTTTTGGCGAAGATGCCTCCGCCACCTACATTGCTATTAAAAAGGATGACATTGACTTTTTAGGGACCGCTCTTTTTGCTGGTTACCAAATGGTTGGTACACTAAATGATGCGGAAACCGCCATCTTAAATGTTTTAAATAACAAAGCCAAAAACACTTTAATTACCGTAAATTATGCGGGTGAAGATTTTACCAATTCCATTTTTAAAAGTAAGATTAATTTTAAAGTTAGTAAAAATAAGATTACCGTCACGGGAGAAGTCTATGGTAAAGTCCTCGAAAATAATCCCAATTTTGATTTAAAGGATGGCACAACAATTAGCCAAATTGAAAAAACTTTTAGTTATACTTTAAATGAAAGAATTGTTTCCTTAATTCAAAAATTACAAAGTTTAAAAAGTGATGCCTTGTATTTAGGGGAAAACTACTATATTAATACCCGCGATAAAAATGACAAGCTTTGGTTAAAGGCCCAAATTGAGGCCGATGTGGGGTTTAAAATCAGTAAAAAAGGTATTATCTATGAGGTGTACGATGCTAACAAATAGACAAAATCGCGCGTTAAGTTTTTTCTTAGCCCGAGCCATGTTTTTAGGCGTTGGGGTATCTAATATCTTTGCTCTTGCCGGGAAAGATGCTTGGATCAGTGGTCTTATTGGCATTATTATAGGTCTCGGTCTTATTTGGTGTTTCCAAAAGTTTAGACAAGATATCAAGGGCTCCCTAATTTCATATTTAGCTGCCCCTAAGCTCCTTAATTATTTAATTAAAACTTTATTTTTTCTACTTTATCTGGCCATTTTAGCCATTGGTTTTTTGGCCTTTACCAACTTAGTTTCCAGTTATTATCTTAATTATACTCCCGCCCTTATGATTGGCATTCCTCTAGTTTTATTAATTATTTATCTTTTAAGTAAAGGATTAAAATGTTTAGGCCGCGTAGGTGAAATACTATTTCCCCTTTGCCTTTGCATAACGATTATCAAAATTCTTCTTCTCACCGAAACGGCCAATTTAAATTTCTTCCTACCAATTTATACCAATCCTTTAGGTAATATTCTTTTAGCCGCCCTAACTTTTGCTGTTTTATCGACCTCCCCTTTTTTACTTTTAATTACCGAAAAAATGACTTTAAAACAAAGTATTACCAATTATTTAATTGGGGCCGTTATATCCCTTTTTGTTATTGTTAATATTACCAGTGTCTTTGGTGATGCTTTAGTCCGAATGTTTAGTTATCCCGAATATGCCATCTTACGCAAAATCGAATTTTTTAAATTCTTTGAAAATGTCGAAAATATTATTGCTTTTATTTGGCTGGCCGATTTATTTATCATTTTGTCCCTTACTAGTATTCGCCTAAAAGAATTATTACCGCGGCCTAAATATATAGCACCTCTAATACTTATTGGCATCATGCTTATCATTAATTTATATGTTGTTAATAATTTTGATGTTACCATGTATATATATCGCCATTTCATTTATTTTTTCTTTGGCTTTATCTTCCTCATTATCATCCTTTTATTTATTAAGAAAATTACACTAAAAAAATAAAGAATTGTTTGACAATACCGGCATAAAATGTTATAGTTTTAATGTTAGAAAAAAGGAGGAATTATTATGGCCACAAAGATTACAGCCAAAAAACCTTTAACAGGAAATCGTCGAAGTCATGCTTTAAATGCAACGAAAATGAAACAAAAACCTAATTTACAAAAGAAAACAATTAATGGAGAAAAAGTAATTATTAGTGCTCGCGAAGCTAGAACAATGAATAAAAATACCAAAAAAGCTGCTTAAAACAGTTTTTTTATGCATAAAATTCTCATTTTGGCATATAATAAAAATATCAAAGCAAATATTGCTTTGATAATATATAACGACGAGGTCGATTTTGCCTCGTCTTTTTATTTTAAAATAAAGAAATAAAATTAATTAAATCAATATCCATTCGCCGCCGATTCTTAAAAATATCACAAATACATCCTTCGACATCATAAGTTTTTACCTTATTACCCAAAGGGGTTTTAATTTCTGTTAGGCCAAGATCATAATAATCATTAGCCAAATGAAAAAAATATAAAGCGGTCATATGGGAATAAACGATTTTAGGATTTTCTAAAGAAAATATGTAATATTCATCTTTTATTTTTCCTCCTTTGACAAATATACTGATATATTGTTATTTTTCCGTATATTTGTCAAGCGATTAGTATAAAAAAGATGAATTTATTTAAGCACAAATTCATCTTTTGCAACTGTAATAATTAATTCTTGATTAGTTTTAATATCTTGACTAATTAAATGATGGGCAATTAAAGATTCAATGTTTTTAGTCACATATCTTTTAATTGGCCGAGCCCCAAAAGTTTCATCATAGGCCTCATTAATTATTTTTTCTTTGGCTGCCTCAGTTAAAGTAATTTTTAAATTATGATCTTTTAAGCGATCTTCAATTTCTTTAATAATTTTATTTAAAATATCACGAATATTATCTTCCGATAAAGTTTTAAAGACAATTACTTCATCAATCCGGTTAATAAACTCAGGCCGGAAATTACTTTTAACAACCTCTTTAATTTTACTTTCTAAATCATTATTTTTATCAAGAATATATTCACTACCTAAATTACTCGTCATGATAATGATTGTATTTTTAAAATCAACAGTTCGCCCTTGGGAATCAGTAAGCCGACCATCATCTAATATTTGAAGTAAAATATTTAAGACATCTGGATGGGCTTTTTCAATTTCATCAAATAAGACAATACTATAAGGATTGCGTCTTACGGCCTCCGTTAAAGTACCACCTTCATCATAACCGACATATCCGGGAGGGGCCCCAACTAAACGGGAAACATTGAATGCTTCCATATATTCACTACAGTCAATTCGAATCATATGACGTTCATCATCAAATAAAGCGGCGGCTAAACTGCGGGCTACCTCGGTTTTCCCTACCCCAGTTGGTCCTAGGAAAATAAAGGAACCAATTGGTCGATTCGGATCTTTAATGCCGCTTCTAGCCCGAATAATAGCTTCACTAACTAATTTTAAGGCCTCATCTTGCCCCATAACTCTTAGTTTTAATTCATTATATAAATTTAAAAGTTTATCTTTTTCACTACTTACTAATTTAGCAATAGGAATATTAGTCCAGCGACTGATAATTTTCGCCACACTTTCATCATCGACAATATCGGATAATATCCCGGCTTGTTCCGTGTCTTGTAATTCTTTTAATCTTTTTTCTAATTCGGGAATGGTACCATGTCGCAAACGCGCACTAGTTTCCAAATCATAATTATTTTCCGCTTGTTCTAATTTAAATTTAGTTTGTTCTAATTCTTCTTTAATTTGATTAATTTTGGCCTTGGCTTCTTTTTCTTCTTCCCATTTACTCCGTAAAGAACTTTCTTTCGTTTTTAAATCGGTAAGTTTATCATTTATTTTATTTAACCGATTCAAAGAAAGTTCATCTTTTTCTTTCTTTAACGCTTGTTTTTCAATTTCTAAACTCATTATTTGCCGGGTTAATTCATCAATTTCCACCGGTACGGAATCAAGTTGCATCTTAATTGATGCACAGGCCTCATCAATTAAATCAATCGCTTTATCCGGTAAGAACCGATCAGTAATATAACGATTAGATAATGTAGCGGCTGCGATTAAAGCATTATCTTTAATAGTTACTTTATGGTAGACCTCAAACCGTTCTTTTAAGCCCCTTAAAATGGTAATGGTATCTTCAACCGTGGGCTCCGTTACTAAAACTTTTTGAAATCTTCGCTCTAGAGCCCCATCTTTTTCAATGTATTTACGATATTCATTTAAGGTCGTTGCCCCAATAACATGGATTTCACCTCGAGCCAGCATTGGTTTTAACATATTAGATACATCCATGGTTCCTTCAGCTCCCGTACCAACAATCATATGAATTTCATCAATAAACATAATGATATCGCCCGCGGATTCCTTGACTTTATTTAAAACGGCTTTTAATCTTTCTTCAAATTCACCCCGATATTTAGCTCCGGCGACTAAAGCTCCTAAGTCAAGTTCCCAAATTGTTTTATCTTTTAAACTATTGGG
>CANRAJ010000073.1 GCA_947628545.1 uncultured Bacilli bacterium
AAGAAGAAGGAAATAAAGTTAAATGCGAAAGATAAGACAAAGATTATGATATATGGTGATTCTGATAAATTAGCAAGAGTTTTTAGTAATTTGATTAAGAATGCTATTGGGTATAGTACTGATAAACTGATTGTAATTGATATTAAGAAAAATAATGATAATGTTGAAATTATGGTGAGTAATAAGGGAAAGCAAATACCAAAAGAAAAATTACAGAAAATATTTGATAAGTTTTACCGCGCGGACGGTTCAAGAATGTCAAAGACAGGTGGTAGTGGTCTTGGACTTGCGATTGCGAAGGAAATAATAGAACTTCATCATGGTAGTATTACGGTTACGAGTGATAAGGACGATACGAGGTTTTTAGTGACATTACCTACTGAGAGGATATAAAAAAAATGGTTATTTATGAACCATTTTACTTTCTTTAAAAAGGGGAAGAAGAACATAGTTTTTTTCTTCGAGATATTTTATAATATCGGGTAAGAGAGATAGGGTAACTCGGTTATAATCATGAAAGAGAATTACTTCGATATCTTCATCGATACTATTTGTGAAAATATTCCAAGCTTTATTAGCGTCTTTGATATCTCCTCCATCACCATCTTGGGCAGTCCAATCAACCCAGCCATAGCCTCTTTCTCGAAGACGACTGATAATTGCATCTTTATTTTCTTTTGCAGTAGAAGATCCGCCGGGAAATCTTACAATATTGGTTGTAAGACCTGTTTTTTCTTTAATTAATTCTTCTTGTTTGATGACATTATCGATAAAGGTATCAGGACTATTATAAAGACCATAGAAAATAGCATGGGAATATGTATGATTAGCCATGGTATGTCCTTTAGATGCGATATCTTGATAGATATTAGAACATGTTTTTGTCTGATTGTCATAGCAGACTTCTTTATCTAAACCAATGGTAAAGAAAGTAGCTAGAATATCATATTTATCTAAAGTATTTAGAAAATCATAGGTTAGATAATAAGGACCATCATCAAAAGTTAGATAGGCTATCTTATAATTAGATTTACCACTTGCTACTTGATCTTCTAAAACTTTTAATTTTTGATAGTAAGTATTTTTAATATTATCGATATTAGTATTTCCTTCGGTAAGAAAATTATTTTCTTTAGTAAGTAAGTTATTTTCATCATTTATTTTTTTTATATTATTCTTTTTGAGAGTTAATTCTACTTCTAAATTTTCTTGTTCTTTTTTTACTTCTTTGAACTTTTGATAATAGATACTATTATTTATAGTAAAAGAAAGTAATAAACAGATGATAGTTAGAAAGATTAGGATATCTTTGTTTCGATTTTCTGTAATCTTTTTTGCCATTTTTGATATTCTCCGATAGTATTTGGATATTTTTGTTTTAAAGTAGAATTAGTTTCTTGTAGTTTATGATGTTTATTATTAGCTTCTTTTAATGTTCTATCATTGGTTTTAAGATTTTCTTTTAATTCTATATTAGTATGACTAATAATAATATAATTTAGATAAGAATAAATAAATGATAGTGATGTAAGAGTAAGAAGAAAAACTAAATTATAGAGATATTTCTTTTCATATATAAAATCACCAACATTATTTTAGCAGATTGTTTTTATAAAAGCTAGTATTTTTGGTAATTAGTATCTTTTTTCTTACTTTTATGGTATTATTGATTATGATAAGTAATATTAAATATTTAAAGAAGGTGTAATAATGAAGAAGTTTAGAGTTAAAGATATTGTTTTTTTGATATCATGTTTACTTTTTATGATATTATCTTTTTTAGTTGTAACTGATAGAATAGAATTAGTTGATACAGTGGTACATGATTTTTTCTTTACTAATTTAACAGGTAATAGTTTATATGTCATAATGAAGATAATTACGAATTTAGGAAGTGGATGGTTTATTATTGGGATAACGATATTATCTTTATGTTTATTTAAAAAGAAAAAGATAAGAATTGCTATTATTTTAAATTTAGGGTTGGTAACATTACTTAATATTGTTATGAAATTATTGTTTCAAAGAGATAGACCAGAATATATGATTATTAATGAAAAGGGATATAGTTTTCCATCAGGACATGCCATGATTGGTATGGTGTTTTATGGTTTTTTAATCTTTTTAATATATAAATATATTAAAAAGAAAAAGATAAAAATACCTTTAATAATTTTTTTAAGTATAATGATATTTTTAATTGGAATAAGTAGAATATATTTTGGTGTACATTATACGAGTGATGTAATAGGAGGCTTTTCTTTATCAATAGCTTATTTAATTTTATATACGCATTTTATAACTAAATATATTGATAAGAAAGAATAATATTTAAGATGTATAAGGATAAAGTATATGATTTTCTTCTTAAGATTCCTAAGGGAAAAGTTGTAACATACCAAGATATTGCAATATATTTAGGTAATAAAAAATTATCAAGAGTTGTTGGAAATATTTTACTTAATAATCCTAATCCAGATAAGTTTCCTTGTTTTAGAGTAGTAAATAGTAAGGGAGAACTTGCTTTAAATTTTGGTTATAAAGGTATTGAAGAACAAAAGAGAAGACTTATAAATGATGGAATAGAAGTAAATAATTATAAAGTAGATTTAGATAAATATAGATGGAAATTTTAGAATAACGATACATACTACTTAAAATAAAAGAGGTGATAGTAATGAAAGAAGAATTATGGTTAATTTGGAAAGAGCCAATTTCACATAGAAGATATAAAATCGGATCATTAATTAAAGAAAAAAATAGATATATTTTTAATTATGTTAATCCTGAATTAGATGATGCTAAAAAAGTAGGGTTTAAATATTTTCCGGGTTTTGAAGATTTAACGAAATCATATGAAAGTGAAGATTTATTTACAAATATTTTAACACGATTACCAAACGAAACACGACCAGATTATTTGGAAATTTTAAATTGTTATAATTTGGAAAAAGATTCAAGTGTTTTTGATATTTTAAAAGCAACACGCGGGAGAGCAATTACGGATAATTATGAATTTGTTTCAGCTTTTGATTCAAGCAAAATTGAGTTTGATGTAGCAGGAACAAGTCATTGCAGTGATGTAGAAAAATGTAAAAAATATCTTAAGGTTAATAAAAAATTATATTTAGATCCAGAACCAGAAAATTTAAATGATCCGAATGCAATTAAAATTATTTTTAAAGAAAATGATAAATCATATCATTTAGGTTATGTGCCAAGATATTATTGTAAAGGATTATTAGCAGAATTAAAAAAAGGAACTCAGTATTCTGCAATGATTCAAAGCTTAAATTTAGAATCACAATTAAGCGATGAAAATATTACTGCTAATGTCAAACTTATTTTTGACATTTAATTTTAAATAATAAACACAAAAAAAACAAGAAAATTATACAGGTAGTAAGGAGATTCTATTTTAATTACAATAATAAGAATAATATAGATATAACGACAGTTATATAAAGGAATAAAGATAATTATAGGAGAATATAATTAATTACTAAGATGAATAATAGATATCGAAAGATATCTATTTTAACTGGTGAATTGGAAAAGTAAATACAACTAGTAAAATAAGCAAGCAAAATGGACAAGTAAATACAATGAAAAATTGGTACTAAAAAATAGACCAATTTTTTTAATAAAATATAAGTTTGGACAAGTAAATACAATTTTAAATCAATTATTTTTAAGGAAAGAAATATTGGCTTTTTTGATATCATTTTTGTCTAAATATTTTTGGATATTATTGATATTTTTATCGCCAAGTAATTCAGGTATTAAACAAACATCTAAAGGATTAATTTTAGATAAACCAAGCTCTTTAATTTTATCTAAAGGAATATATTGTTCAATTAAATCTAAAGGACATCTACCATCTAATTTTTCTCTAAATAAACTATTAATATGAGAACAAAGTAAATTAAGTTCATTCTGAGTATATGGCTTTAAAGAAACACCTTTTGGAATAACTCTTCTAATAAGTTCATGATTATTTTCAATGGAACCTTTTTCAAAAGAAGAATACGGATGACAATAAAATAAATGAATATTAGAAGAAAGAGTTAAAACTTCTTCACCAATATAGAATTCTTTACCATTATCAGTAAGTAGTATTTCCATTAACTTATCAAAAGTTTCTTGACCAATTAAATCTTTAAAATAAGTTAATTTTTTAATAACTTCATCTTTAGTTTGACTATCAATTTTAAAGATAAACAAAAAATTAATCGGAACAATTTCTAAAGTAAGCATTACAGGTGCATCATTTTCTTTAATACCTTCAACAGTATCCATTTGCATTTCAATTGCCATAGGATTAGCGATTTTATAATTTGTATAATCTTCATAAGTATGATCTTTAATATCTCTTTTATAACTAGTATCAACTTTTTCTTTTTTCTTTCTTCTACATCTAGGTAAATCAGAAGATTTAATAAGAAGTTGATTTCTTTCAATTTGTTTATAAATAGTCCATTTATTAAATTCGGTATCGAACTCTTTATTAATAGCAATGATGGCATGATAAACAGATTTACAATTAATAATCAAAGGGCATAATCTCTCGTTTAAAATTAAGGTTTCATATTCATTATAATGTAAACCAGTTCTGCATTCTGATACTTTTAATTTATATTCATCATGTGCTTCCCTAGCTTTATAATATTTTTTAACAAATCTACAACCACTTTTGGTAGTACAGTTATTACAAACATGAGGAGATTTAATAAGTTTAGAACATAATTTAATTTCAATATTTTTGCAGGTTTTATAACATTCAAAACTCTTAACATTGCAAGTTTTTGAATTAAGACAAGGATGTTGATTATCATAGGTACCTGGATAAACAAAAGTAATATGCTTTTCAATTTCTCTAATAATATTACTTGAATCTCTTTTAATATCTTTTTCAATTTCTTTAATAGTATGACCTTCATTAAGCATATTTTCAATAGCAAGTCTATCGGCATAAGAATAATGCTTTTTATTCATTGTCTCTATCCTTTAAGATATTAAGAATAATTTTAATATCATTTAATTCTTCAATTAAAGACTTGCAGGAATAATAGAATTCATCATAATCTTGACCATTAAAAATGACTTTAAAGACATTAGAAAATTTTTCTAAATAAGATTCAATATAATCAAAATTATCATTTAAATAAGTATTTAAAAGATTAGTAGATAAAGAATTAAAATACTTAAAAGATTCTTTATCAATAGATAAATTATTAAATTCATAATAGTTATTCATATAAAAATAAAACCTCCTTTTAACTATTAAAATTTATATCTATCTAATTAAAA
>CANRAJ010000074.1 GCA_947628545.1 uncultured Bacilli bacterium
TTGCCTCGTAGCCAAGTGGTAAGGCATCAGACTTTGACTCTGACATTCCGGTGGTTCGAACCCACCCGAGGCAGCCAATATTTGTTCCGCTAGCTCAGTAGGTAGAGCATTTGACTTTTAATCAAAGGGTCTGGAGTTCGAATCTCCAGCGGGACACCATTAAAAAAATAATCCCTTGCTATAGGGATTTTTTTGTTGCTTATTCTTCAGGGTAATCTTCAAGTAAAGTAGGGGACTTATGGGGTTCATCAAATAATAAATCATTATAATTTTGTTGTCTTAAGGCCTCATATACGACAATAGCAACCGTATTAGCCAGATTTAAACTCCGAACATTGGCACTCATCGGTAACCGCATACAATGATCCAAATTATGTTTTAAAATAAGTTTATCAATGCCCGTGGATTCTTTACCAAAGACAAAATAAATGTTTTCTTGTGCGTTGCTATAATCAAAAGCCGTGTGTGGTTTATGCCCATAACGGGTGAGAAAATAAAAAGTACCTTGGTTTTTCTTCGCAAAATCTTCATAATTTTCGTAAATTTGATAATCACATTTACTAATATAATTAACACCACTTCTTTTAATGGCGGCCTCATCCATTTTAAAACCAAGGGGTTTAATTAAATGGAGCCGGGAATTAGTGGCAATGCAGGTTCGCATAATATTGCCAGTATTTTGAGGTATTTCGGGTTCATATAGCACAATATTAATCATAACTTCTCCTTCAATTAAAAAGCCCTTTATTGGGCCTTTTCAATTTCATAAATATCTAATAGTTTTTGAAAGTCGCCAGCATTTATCGGATTATTATCATCGCGTTCAACAACTTCCGCTAACTTACCATCACGATAATACAATATCGTTGGCACTTTCGTAATTTTGTTAGTATCAAAGGCGTTATTTAAGCGTTCGAGATAATCATTTTCGCCCATAATAGCTGTTGCATCAAGATAATAGAAGCGATCACTTAAAGCATAATCGTCAATTAATGGTTTTAAACCTTTTTCTAAAGTGTAAGTATCATTATTTTTGGTGTAACTTATTAAAACAAAATATTCCGTAGGGGCTTCACTTAAGATTTGTCTTACTTCTTCCACATTTTTAATTTCTAAAGAAACGGTTTCACTAGTAAGTAAGTAACTACTCCGAATCCTTTCGGCATTTCTGACATCATTCCAGCGATAGAAGTAGAAAATCAAAAGGATAATGAGAAGCACAATAACACTTAAGATTAAAGTCAATTTGTTCATCTTGTCTTGATTAAATCCTTTGTTTGTATTTTGTTTTGTTTTAGTACTGCTAGTTTTCGTATTAGCCATATTTAGCCACACACCTTTCTATCTTAATATTATCATAGATTTTGATTTTTTAAAACATCTTTTTTTATTCTTCGGGATTATTTTCCTCTAACTTGACAAGAACTTCACGCGGTTTAGATCCATTTTGCGGTCCAACAATGCCGCGGGACTCAAGTAAATCCATCATCCGGGCCGCCCGGTTATAACCAAAACGGAAACGGCGTTGAATTAATGAAGCACTTATTTTACCTGTCGCAATCGCAAAATCAACTACATCGTTGTAAGCCTCATCATCTTCATCGGCAAAGGAATTACTGCCACCAGATGAACTATTTTGACTGACATTAACAAATTCTTCATCATAATTGACGGTTGCTTGTTTTTTACAATAGTCAATTAAGCGTTTTATTTCATCATCATTAATAAAACATCCTTGAACTCGCGTAGGGGAACTTTCACCCATTGGAAAATATAACATATCACCGCGACCTAACAATTTTTCGGCACCACTTTGATCTAGGATGGTCCGGGAATCAATTTGACTGGAAACAGCAAATGAAATTCGGGAAGGAATATTATTTTTAATTAAGCCAGTGATAACATCCGTCGATGGCCTTTGGGTGGCAACAATTAAATGAATTCCGGCCGCTCTGGCTAGTTGCGTAATTCGCGTAATAGAATCTTCGACCTCTTTAGAGGCAACTAACATTAAATCGGCAAGTTCATCGATTATCGCCACAATATAAGGCATATGGGCTAAGTTTTTACCCGGATTTTTCTTATTTTCTTTATCAATTAATGCATTATAACCGGCAATATTTTTAACCTCTTTATCACTAAATAATTGAAACCGATCATCCATTTCTTTAACGACTCTTTGTAAAGTAAGACTCGCTTTTTTCGGATCACTTACCACAGGACACAATAGGTGCGGAATACCATTATAGTTGGTAAGTTCTACCTTTTTCGGATCAATTAAGACTAATTTAACTTCACTGGGTTTATACCGCATTAAAATAGAAGCGATTATCCCATTAATACAAACAGATTTCCCACTACCAGTGGAACCAGCAACTAAAAGGTGGGGCATTTTTGTTAAATCCATAACTTTACTGGTACCCATGATATCTTTCCCTAAAGCCGCACAAATAGCCGCATTAGAGTTTAAGTTTTCGGGACTTTCCAAAACTTCCCGTAAAGTAACGCTTGCAATCGTCGGATTGGGTATTTCAATCCCAATCGTATTTTTGCCTGGGATAGGTGCTTGAATAATAACGTCTTTACTTGCTAAGGCTAAAGCCAGTTCTTTATGAATATTAACAATCCGGTTGACTTTCGTGCCACTTGGGACAGTTAATTCATATTGTGTTACAGCCGGTCCAATATGAATTTGGACAACTTTCGCTCCTTCAATGCCAAAATCATTTAATACGCGTTCCAATATTTCTTTATTACTCCGCGTAAAGTCAGTCGAATTAATTTTCTTTTGTTTAATAGGATCAAAGATTTCTTCAAATCTTGGCAACCGGTAAGAACCATCGTCAACCAAGGCCTCTTTTTTCGGTGCTAAAGATTCTTGCGTTACCGGTTTTTGTTTTAAATCATCGATACTCGTAATAACCACTTTATCAACTTTTGGCACTTCTTTTACCTGTGGCATTATGCTTGTCGCATCACTAATAATGACATCATCGTCTTTGGTCTCACTAGTTGGCTTGGGCTGTTTTTTTCGAAAGGGCGCAGTTAATTTCTCTAGCAATTCTGATAAAGTAAGATCAAAACTTAAAATAACACTAAAAATTAAAGCAATTACTAAAACAATAGAAGTACCAGTTTTGCCAAAAAGGGATGATAATAAATAAATACTTACGGCACCGATAAAACCGCCCCCAATAACAATGGAGGTTGTGCCATTAGTATTTAAAGCACTTTGATCAGGAATCGAACTCATTCGTTCCATATAATTGGCGTAAGTTTCTTTTAAAATATCAGCGCGGCTATTAAGATTTAAAAACTCGCGATGACTAAAAATTAATAAAACTAAAAAGGCAATATATAAACCAATTAAGCGTGGATTACTAAACTTGGGCATTTTTCTTTTAGCGAGCATATAAAAACCTAAAACAATTAAGCTTAAAAGGATAACTAACCACCAAGTTCCGGCTAAAAACATGGCAAACTTTTTAATAAGGGAACCAATAAAGCCGAAGCCCAGGCCAATTATGCCTATTAAAATTAAAATTAAACCCGTTAATTCAACATTTAAACCCGGATTTTTGGTTTCTTTTGTTTTTTTCTTTTTTGCCATATATTCTCACCATATTAATTATAACTTAAAACCTCTCTTTTTTAAAGTATTTTATCTTTTTTAGATATTTACCCATACCAAATTGGGGAAAAAAACTATCATATAATTGAAGGAGGAAAAAAGAAAAGATGTTATTTGACGAAAATATTGGTTTTATGCCTTTTGACTTAGGAATTAATTTGGGAATGCCTAATATGGAAGAAAAACCAATGGTACAACCCACTAAAAATGTTTTAAGTAGTGAAGAGGGCTTTTTACGCGGTAATATGTACAAAGATGAGTTTAAACCCTATAAAAATTATACTTATCGGAAAATTGAACCTCTAGGTAAAAGAGAAAAATTGCTTTTCGAAATCATGCAATATGATTTTGCCATTAATGATTTAAATTTATGTCTCGATTTACATCCCGATGATGCTAGTTTGTATCAATTATTTCAAAAATATGTCAAATTGGCTTGTGATAAATATTTAGAATATGGCAAACTATATGGTCCTTTATTACTAGATGAAACAAACGGATCAACCTTTAATTGGATTAGTGATCCTTGGCCATGGAATGATAAGGAGGATGCTAAATATGTTTAAATATGTAAAACACCTAAATTATCCGATTAATATTAAGAAAAAAGATTTAAAAATGGCCAAACTATTAATTACCCAATTTGGGGGAGCCAATGGTGAATTAGCGGCAGCTTTAAGATATTTTTCCCAAAAATATGCGATGCCTGATGAACGAGGAAGGGCTCTACTAAATGATATAGCTACCGAAGAATTAGGACATAGATGTTAGAAATAATATTTTAAATATCTAATTCGATAATTAATTGAAAGTCTGATCTGGCGTTTTGGTCCCACCGCCCATGATTGTTCTTTTTAATATATTTAACACATTTAATAACATTTTTCAATAGTGCGTTTTTTTCACTAATTGTTGATTGATCATATATCTGCAATAGTTTGCGCAGTTTAGGGATGGCTTTAATGTATTTCTCTTTACCCTCTTGATCCATCTTTAAATTAATTTGGGCAATCAACTTTTGTGATTTTTCTATTTCCTGATTTAAATAATTAATTCTTTGTTTAAATGTTTCCTCGTCATA
>CANRAJ010000075.1 GCA_947628545.1 uncultured Bacilli bacterium
TATACATTGAAATTTATTAATAAGCCAGTTGGAGTAAGTGAGTATAAAATACTTGATAAATTGGCAAAAGAAATACATAATAAATTACCAATCCAAAATGATATTAATAATCATTTAGATATAAAGGAGTAAGGAGAATAATTATGCCAGAAATAGCTGAGGTAGAAACTGTCAGAAATACATTAAAAAAACAAATATTACATAAAAAGATTAAAGATGTGCAAGTTTTATATTCGAAAATGATTGAAAGTGATCTTGCTACTTTTAAAAAAGATTTAATCGGAGATGAGTTTATTGATATTAAAAGAAGAGGTAAATGGTTAATATTTGAATTACACAACCATTATTTATTATCCCATTTACGCATGGAAGGAAAGTTTTTTCTAAAAAATAGTAATGATGAGATTGCTAAACATGAACATGTAATTATTACTTTTAGTGATAATACCGATTTAAGATATCATGATACACGGAAATTTGGGCGGATGAATTTAATTGCTAAGGAGGCCTTGACAAGTACGGAATGTATTCAAAAACAGGGCTTAGAACCCGGTGATAAGGACCTAACCGTGGCTTATTTGCTAGCGAAATTTAAAAATAAAAAATTAGCTATTAAAACGGTATTATTAGATCAAACAATAATCAGTGGCTTAGGTAATATCTATGCTAATGAAGTTTTGTTTTATGCTCGGATTAATCCTTTAAAAGCGGCCTCTAAATTAAACGAAAAAGAATGTGCGTTAATTTGTGAAGGAACAGCTAAAATTATTAAAGAAGCCATTGCTATGGGGGGAACTACCATTAAAAGTTATACCTCGTCTTTAGGAGTAACTGGTCGGTTTCAACAAAAATTAAAAGTGCATAAAAAAATGGGCCAACCTTGTCCTATTTGTGGATCCCCCATAAAGTGTGAAAAAGTTAATGGCCGCAGTACATATTATTGTCCTAATTGTCAAAAGTAATTATTTAAATTCTAAATAAAAGTTAGCATCAAAATTATGTTCTTCTAAAACCGTCTCGCCGATATCGGCTTCATGCATGGCTTCATTATTAACTAAGAAGTAGGTATGGAAAAGATAATCGACGAGATTTTTATTGGCATCATAAGAGACCGGATCATCCCAAGTTAAGTCAATATGAACCCATTCGTTATTATAATAAACGGCATTCCAAATATGACCGGTTTTAGAATAACTGATGGCATCAGGCGTAGTCGCAATTTTATAATTATCGATGCCGAGCTTCGTTAAATAAATGGCTAAAAGATCAGTATAACCAACACAAGTTGCATAACCGTCAAAGATGGCCCCATAGGCAGTATTAGATTTATAAGGACTAGTATCTTTTTCGTTTCGTTCAATATCGTATCTCGTGTGTTCGACGATATAATCGTGGACGGTTTTGATTTGGTCATAGACATCCATATCGTCTTTAATAATTTCTTTTAAGATGCGATCGGCTTCGGCATCAATTTTTAATTTATCTTCTTCGGGATATAAAAACTTGACATTTAAAGTTATTTCGCCCGAATCACTAATAACCGTATCAATACTCGAAAAACTATTAAAAGGATGAACATAATTATTGATATGCGTGTAAATTAATTCATCTTTGGAGATTTTTTCCATATCACTTAAACATTTTTCGTATTCCTTAGGACAATAAAAGGTAAAAGTATCCCACCCATTATCAATTGTCGTATAAATAATATTTAATAAATCTTGGTAAGAGTAGGGAATAAAAGTATTTGATCTTTGGACATATAAATAATCCTTCTTTTTTGTATAAGCATTTAAAGGATGCATAACTAATTCGGGACCCTTACTAATGGCTTCGGCTAAAAAAGTAGATACGGGATTAAGAAAGATGATGGTAGCACTTAAAATTAAAATGGAAATAATTAAAAAGATTATTTTTTTCACTGCTATCACCTTATATTTAAATAATATCAAAAAAAAACGAAGTTAACAATTAAATTACTTCATTTTTTTAACTTTTTCTGTTAATCTTGATTTTTGTCTATCAGCAGTATTCTTTTTTATAAGACCTTTACTAACCGCTTTGTCCGTATATTTTTGAATATCCTTTAATAGAGCTTCTGCTTTTTCGGTTTCGCCAGCAGCGATGGCTTTTTCACAGTTTTTAATTAAGTTAGCCACCCGCATTTTAAGTTCATGGTTATTTGCCGTTTTCTTGGCAATAACTTTTATTGCTTTCTTTGAACTTTTAATATTAGCCATTTTATCGCTCCTTCCTCGTTACTTAAATAATTCTAACAAAAAAATGGTAAATAAGCAAGTAAAATCGGTTGTTTCTATTATTATATTATTTTTTATCTTCTGATATATGATTTAGTTAATTTTCGGATTTGCATTGTGTCAGCTCTTTGTTCTTCCGGTAATTCACTTAATGTCACTTGGGGTACTTCTTCAAGTTCCCGATAAGCATATTGTTTTTTTAACTTTTGAACTTCATTTTGGATAAGTTCAATTTGTTCTTGGTTATCGTGAATCTTTTCTTCCAATAAGCCTTGCTTTTTAATTAATTTGCTTTTAAATCCAACAATTAAAGGTATATAAATTAATTTTATAAAAGCAAAACTAATCGTGGTAATATCAAGAAGAACATTTAAAATAACTAATTCGCTAAAACCAAAATAACCAAGCAAAGATAATATGACGAAGAGAATAAGTAGGCGATTATTCCATTTAATAAGTTTAAGCTTGTCACTAGTAGTGATAAGATTTTCAGTATATAATCTATTGCGAAATTTTAAGGACTCTATAGCATTCTCTTTTTCAAATATTTCACTGGTATTATCAATGTCAGTATTCGTTTCAATCATCATGGCATCATCATGATCACTGGTCACTTCATAAGTATTTTTCTTTATCGTACTAAATAAATTTAAATACATTTTATTCCACCTCATGTAATTATTTTAAACTAAAGTTTTAAATTTGCAAGAAAAAAATTAATCTTGGGTGCTTTTTCGACATTTTTTCGGATATTTAAGGTCTATATTATAATTGATGCTTATGAAAAAAAGATTTAAGGGAAGAAATAAAGTTGGAAGATTTATACTTAAAACCATTATTTTACTTGGCGTGGTTGGTTTTTCTTTCGGTTTTTTCTTTAAAATATTTTATGCTAAAATCGATCTTAATCTAGATAATGAAACTTATTTAAATTATTTAGTTCATGATGCTTTAGGAAATTATAGTATAACTGATTTGGCTTCTTTAAATAGTACCGAGTTTTTATTAAAGTATTCTTTAGGCATTGAAAAAGTGGATAATTTGGTGGCGAAAGAAGAAGTTACAAATGAAACTCCTTTGGAAGTAGAAAAAGAAGAACCAAAGGATGCTGTTGATTCTTCTTTAAGTCAAGAACCCTTAGTTTATTTATTTAATTCCCATCAAACTGAGGGGTATAAGACGAACTTTTTAGAAAGTTTTAATATTAATAATACCGTTTTAATTGGGGCCTATATCCTAAAAGAATATTTAACGGATTTAGGAATTGGGACCATTGTAGAAGAACAAAAGATTGCCGATGTTTTAAAAAATAATGGTTGGAAGTATGGTTCGAGTTATCGGGCTAGTCGGCTTTTACTAGAGGATGCCAAAAATAATCATCCGTCTTTAAAATATTTTATTGATATTCATCGGGATGCGGGGCAAATATCATCGACGCCGGTGGAAATTGCGGGGGCGAAATATGCCAAATTAATGTTTGTCGTGGGCTTGGATAATCCTAATTATGCCGTGAATCTTGCCGAGGCCGAAAAGCTAAATGAACTTTTAAAAGCCGAGAATGTTTCTTTATCTCGGGGTATTATTAAAAAACAAGGTAAAGGAGTCAATGGCATCTATAATCAAGATTTTGCGCCTTATACTTTTTTAATTGAAGTAGGTGGGGAATATAATACGATTGAAGAAATTAATAATTCCTTAAAAATATTAGCCAAAGTATTACATAAATATATCACGGAGACCGAAAATGGACAAAAAGAAACCTAATCGGTGGGGTCAGTTATTAACAATTGCCTTTATTATTTTTTTAGGCCTTTTTATTGCTAGTAAAAGTGGTTATTACGAGGCCCAATTGAATAATAAAGTAATTTTAACGGATAAACAAATTGCCAAATTTGAAGAAGATGTTTTAAATGGGGAAGTTGTTGATGTTAATTCTTATTTAGAGGAAGACCGGAAAGATTATGCGAATAAGTTTACGAAAGCCGGCGATAAATTTACCGAAGTGGTGGAAGATTTTATCACTGATGGTTTAGGCGAAATTTTTGAAGTATTAAAAACATTATTTTATTAAATTTTCGTTACTATTCACAGATAAATTGTGCAAAAATAATTTTTCCCACTTTTGGTATTAAAATTGATATAAAATTGGAAATTAAAATCTAAAAGTAAATATTTTTTGTATACTTCTCCCACTTTGAAAAAAATGGTGTTTTAACAACTTTTTTCTGAAATAACTGCAAATCAATATATTATTTAGATTTGCGAGTTTTTTTAAAAAAATCTGTGACTTTCTAAGCTTTTACAAGTGTTTTTTGTAAATTTCTTAAA
>CANRAJ010000076.1 GCA_947628545.1 uncultured Bacilli bacterium
GATGGCGTGTATTCAGAAACTAACTCAAACATCTTAATCCTCCTCTCATTGTTGTGCTTATTTTATCACTATTTCTAGTATAAAACAAGAATGTTAAAAATCCTTTTTGAACATCAAAAAAAGGTAATTAAATTACCTTATATTTCGATTTCTTCCTCTTCGATAGTCGTTTCTTCTTCTTCTTTCTCTTCGACTTCTTCTTCAACTGGTCCTCTTAAGGTATTGTAGAAGTTAGCCATAGTAACATTCATATATGGAATTAACCAAAGATATAAAATACCTAAAGTTAAAACACCAAGAATAGCCCATCCATAAAAGCTTAAAATTAATACAACTAATTGGAGACGGTGTCCTTTCATCATTTCTTTACTCTTTTTAATAGATCCCATTACCCCTAATTCAGGATTATCAACTAAAATATAACTTACTAAAGCATAATTAAGTGCTGCAATAATACCTGGTACGACTAATAAAATTGTTCCTAAACCAATAACAAATCCCGTAATAATACTTACGCAAATATATGGTAAAAAGAGATTTACTTTACTAAATAAGTCCCCTACTGATGCTTCTTTATTACGAGATATTTTTAAGTAGAAATTTACTTCTCCTAAAGCAATAGCTGCTGTCGCAACGGAAATAATCAACCCTAATAATATCCAAGATGTTCCAAATTTTTCAATATTAAAGCCATTAGCTGAAAAATCTAATCCCATAGCTAAACAACCGATTAAAGCAATTGAAATAGGGATGGCAACAGCTAAAAACATAAGTAAAATAGCTTGACCATAATTTCCTTTTAATGAAGCTTTAGCATTCTTTTTTAATTCTGCACGATTCATATGCACACTCCTCTCTTATAAAAAGTATACCATTAAATTGATGATTTTAAAAGGCTTTAATTAGGAAAGTAGTTTAATAAAAAAAACTTAAAATATTTGACAAAATATACATATAATAGTGTCAAGATGATAAAAATATTAAAATAGTTCTAGCCTTTTTCTTTTTTTCTTTGCTAAAATAAGATTAGACTAAAGGAGGATTATATGGGGCTTTTAGATCGCATTGTTAGTAATGTTGTTAGTAGTGCAAGTTACTCAGCAGGTCATGCAATTGGAGACGCTATTGGTAATATGGCTGGTGAAGGTATCAATTCTGTAACCACGGATATGAAAATTCAAAATGAAGAAAAAATGAATGCTTACCATGACGCTGTCGACGAACGAGAGAAATTACAAAATTTACCAGCTACATGTCCACATTGTTATGCTCCTACTAATGGTAAATTAGTATGTGAATATTGCAAATGTAAAATTATTGAATAAAAAAAATAAAGTTCTTAAATGAACTTTATTTTTTTATGAAAATTTAAAATTATCTTTATTTCTCTTTTTAAAACTTTCAAAAACAGCTTGCGTTATTTGATCATCAGCTTCTAAAACATAGCGATCATGCATATCGTCTACTTCTTCTACTCTAAAAATATAAACTTCTGTACTGCTATTATCAGCTAAATAACATACACAATAAATATTTCCATTGTACTCTTGAATATCAAGGATTTCATAATCAACCGGATGATTATTTTGATCTATAAAAGTTATTATATTTTTTTCTTCCATATTATCACCTCGTTTTATGCGGAGTATCTGGTGTGAAATCTTCCTCATTATAGGAACTGTCATAGTCACCCCTTCGGGTACCTGTAAATCCATAAACATTATCGGTTTGTCGTTGTTGCAGAGGTTTATCAGTTGCTTTTTCAAATGGTTTTAAAACACGTCCAACCAAACCTTGTTTCTGCATTTCTGTTTTAGATCTCGTTCTTCTTAATAAATCATACAAATCGACAAACTCACCACCGGATAAAGCAATTACTGCTGATAAAATGCGTGGGTCAACGACCTTACGACATTGTAATAATGGAATCATAACAGTATCGCCTTCTATAACTTTCTTAACTATCTCAACATGCTCGCTTGTTTTAGTTACAAAATCGACAAGCATATCTTTAGCTTCAACCCATCCTTCAGCAACTTTACTTGTATCGCCATCATAGTCAATCCAAAACCGAACACCTTCACTAAATTTCTTAGCTGCCGTCTCTGGATCAGAAGAGTTAACAATTTGATCAATAATATCTTTCCCCGTCATTGGTTGATGTGTCGTTTCACTATAAACATGAGCTAGGACATCAAATAGTTTATCAGAACTTTCAGGATTTCTACCTAAATGCATTGTTGCATATTGATAATTTCCCCAATTATCTAGGCAAACACCAGAATATTCCTTACCTTCCCAAACAAAGTCTACACCTCTAAAATATGGTCGTGTTGGGGCAGCAACTTGACTACCAGCGCCATGAGCATAATAGTCAATAACTTTATCACTTTTATCATAAGCTTCACCAATACTTAAATTTTCTAAAGCGCTTCTTTTAACTTCAACTTTTTCGGGAATAACATGTCGTTCTTCAACAACTTTGTCAGGTAGTTTAATGGTTGTTTCCCCAACTTGTTCTTGAATCCATTTTGATATTTTAGGCCCAAGATAACTGATAGCTCCAACGCGAGCTGCAGTAGCAACGCCTGATACAACTCGCGTGATATTACTACGGTTAGCCTCTTCATGAATACTTAATGAAATAGGGTCAGTTTGAACGACACCAGGAACAGGTTGATCATTATTAGCTTGAATGCATAAATCCACATCTTTTAATTTTTTTCTTATTTGTTCTTGAATATATTCTATATGTTGTCTTTTGGAAGGATCTTTTTCTGTTTGCCAAACAAGGTCTAACTCTGTTAAAGCATCCATCAATTCTTTTTTACGCGCTACTAGAGCAATTCCTAAAGTTTGTTGCTGCTTTTTAGCACGTTCATGATCTTTAGCTGATTCTTCAATTTCAATTGCTTTAGCACTAGCAATAATAATATTTCCTTCTTTAGCTCTAGAAAGAGCTTGAAATCTAGGGACAAAAGCTTTCTTTAAAGCATACCCAAAAGTGTTAGGATTTAATGGTGGTTCTCCCTTCTTTTCACGTTCAATATTTTCTATTACTAAAGCCATATCCATTAATTGTTCAAAGATATCTTTACGAGCTTGATATCGATGGGTAGCTAAACTTTTATAAACAGACGCAGCACTCTGTTTTGACCTAAAAATTAAGTCTTGAATAGGCGCCACAACAGCTGTACCAACAAAAGAGTAAATAGGCTTTTTAGTATGATTTAGTAAGAAAACAAAGGCATTCATCGGTACGGATACAACATCAAGTGCCAATGCTTTAGCATTAAACTTCTTTCGGCCTGTCTTTTCGTTTTCTTCAACAATTTCTCTAAGAGGATAATAAGCACCTTTCTCACCGTGTTTACCTAGTGTTTTTAAATTTTGATGCGTTGTTTGATGTTGATTATAAGCATAATTATTAGTTGCAATATATTCCTCATCTTGACGCATAAGCAAATCGATAAGAGCGCTTTCTGTGTATTCCTTACCATTCTCGTCTTTAGGCATATTGCCTGTACATCTATATAGTCTAATTGCCTCTAGATATTTACTATGATCCCCATTTTGGGCACGAGATAAACGCTCCAAGCGATAAGAGAACTCTGTTAATTGTAGGAAAGCCTCATCCTGTGCTTTTTCAGGATAATCTTCAATAACACTATAACCATCACGTTCTACCAAATGGGAGATAAACCTTTCGTATCTGTCTTTATACTCTCTTCTTTTGGCAGCATTTCCCCAAAGTTTATCAAGCATATCCTGATTTTTACCTTTGGTCTCTTCTTCCATTTCTTCACTAGCGATTGGTTCCGGCATAACTAAAGGTTCATCAACTCTAGTAATAATATCTGATAAATTGATAATCCGATAAACTATTATTTCTTCGTATATTGATTCAGATATGCCATAATCATCTTCAACCCCGTCTGAACAAAGACAGTAGTTAGGATTATCCTTTAAATCAATACCTAAATCTTTTTTAGCTTGTTCATAAAAATCAAGTCCCGGAGCATTAAGACCACGATATACCTCAACCCCATAAGTACCATCACCTAAAGCAACTATTCTTTTATCCATTTTATCTCTACCATTACCGTTCATTGTAACACTCCTAGCCTAACTATTTAAATTTTAACAAATAATTAAAGCCTTGTAAACAAAAATTAAAAATAAGGTAAACAAAATTACCTTATTTTACAATCCAAGCATTAGGATGAAATCTCTCACCAGTTGCTGAATAGCCAACTGGGTTATTAACAATTTTATCCTTTTCAATTAAAATACTAGAAGCTCCGCCATCTAAATTAGCCGCATTATAAACTTTGTAGCGTTTTAAAACTTTGATTACTTCTTTAAAACTAGCTCCACCACGATATCCTTTTTTAACACCTGTTCCATCAATAACGATAAAAAGAACAATACCATCGCGGCGTTGGGCA
>CANRAJ010000077.1 GCA_947628545.1 uncultured Bacilli bacterium
TCATGTTTTTCTCTTTCTTGCATTTTTGACTTTTTGGGTCTTGACCATATATATATATATATATAATAAAAGGGAAAATAGGTGAGATATATGAAATCCAAGTTTTCTCTTATTAATATTATTATTTTGATATTTTTGATGGGATCTATTTCTTTAAATATTTATTTTTTACATAATATATCTAGACCGATAATTTCTAATAAAATTAAGAAAAACGATAGCATTTCCTCTAAATTAATTAGTATGATGGTAGAAACCGGCGCGGGAAAATATGAAGAAAAGTCTGATGATTCATGGGAGATGGATAAATATACTTTTAATGCAACTTTAAGTGGTTGCGAAAATGGTAGTATCATAAGTTATGATGAAGAAAATAAAAAAATTGAGGTTAAGGCTAAAGGTAGTGATCGCTGTTATGCTTATTTTAGTCAATTAAAGTTAAATACTTATCTTCAATCTTTGTATTCTCAAGATGGTACGAATAACTTATATTATCATGATAAGATCGGTAATTATACTAATAGCAATTTAGAAGCCGGGGATTTTTCTTATCGTTATAGTGGTTCTAGTGAAAGTGTCAAAAACTATGTTTGCCTAGACGGAGTAACCGAAACTGGTAAATGCCAAAACGAAAATGATTTGTACCGAATTATTGGTTTATTTAAAAATGATCAAAGTGAATATGAAACAAAATTAATTAAATATGATTATGCTACAACGACGGAATTAGGGGACAATACGACCGCACATGGGGGATCCTATAAAGAAAATTATCCATTTGATTATTCTAATTATAAAGGAAATAATATTTCTAAATTAGCGGCTTATTTTTGGAATAATAGTACTAATACTAATATCTGGAGTGAAAGTAATTTAAATAAAATAAATTTAAATACATTTTATTATAAATATTTAATAGATAAGATACCCAGTTTAAAAATTGTTAATCATTTATGGCGAGTTGGTCCGGGTTCATATACTGATATTGAAACAGGCAATGCCCAAAAGGCTTACGATAATGAAATAGGCGACCAACGGGTCAAAGTTGGCGATATGTTTTGTTATAAGAATTATGATACAACTGCGGCGGTAGCATGTACAGCAAGTGATTTAGAAGATAATCAATACATTGGTTTAATCTATACTAGTGATTATTTTTATGCCGCAAACCCGCAATATTGGAATCTACCAGGATGGGAAAACAATAACAATGCTTATAATAAGGCCGCCAATGATAATTGGGCATATATGGGAATGTATGAATGGACTATTTTGCCTGCTCGTTCTAATACTAATCAGGTCTATGTCATATCCGGTTCAGGGACGATCTGGAGTTATAATGAAAGTTTGGCTATTGTTCATAGCAATAGTCTGGCCATTAGACCTTGTTTCTATCTTTCAGATTCAACTAAAGTTATTAAAGGTAATGGCACGAAAGAAAATCCTTACCGGCTAAGTTTCTAAACGGCTTTATTTGTACAATATCTAAATTTATGATAAGATAAAAATAAGGTGATAAGATGAAAGAACTAATACCGAATTTTATTAATGATACTAGTAGTTTTTATCATTATTTAACCTTAAATTTGGCTAAAAGTAGCAAAGAACAACGGTTGGCTGATGCTTATTTGTTGGCTATTTTTTATAATGAAGATAAATTATTAACCAAAGATATTGATTATTTTATTAAGGAAATATTTTTTAATTATTTCGGTTTAAATAGTAATATTAAATTAAATGTTTTGACAAATGGTGCGGCTACCTATGATGCTGTTTTAACGGAAGGATTAGAGCAATATCAAAAAAGACCTGATAATGGCCAAAAGGTGGAACAAGCCGATTTATTTTTAGATTTAATCTTATATAATTTGTTAAAAAGTGCTTATATTGTTGATGCCTTTGCCCGTTTTACGTGGTATGAAGAATTTGTGGAAACGATTGCTCAAACGGTATTTGCTCGATTAAATATTAACGACATGAGTAGTTCCCAAATTATTACATCCAAAATAAAACAAAAAACTTATGAAAAAAATAAAGATAGTATGTTAGCCAAATACGGCATTTGGTTAACCCAAAATTCTTATGCTGGCGATCCAGCAATTGGGCGCCAAAAAGAATTAACGGAATTAGAGTTAGCCATGTTATTGCCCGAAAAGTCGATTCTTTTGGTGGGAGAGGCCGGCGTGGGAAAAACGGCTTTAGTTCATAGTTTGGCTTATCATATCGCCAAAGGTGAAGTACCGCATAAATTACAAGATAGAGAAATTGTTAAACTTAATTTAAATGCTTTAATTAGTGGTACGACACTGCGGGGGCAATTTGAAGAACGACTAGAGACCATTATTAAAGAATTACAAGATTGTCCCCATATTTGGCTTTATGTTGAAGAAATGCATAGTGCCGTGGGTTTTGGCAATAATAGCAACAATTGGGGGTTGGCTAATATTTTGAAACCGTATTTAGCTAGTGGCGATATTCGTTTAATTGGCGATACAACAATCGAAGAATATCATAAATATATCTTACCGGATCGGGCTTTTCGGCGGCGGTTTAAAACTATCGAAATAAAAGAACCCACGCGGGGAAATTTATTTATGATTATGCAGAATACGATTTTAAAATTAGAAGCATATTACGGAATTAGTTTTTCCTTTTCCCTTCCGGATCGCGAATATATTTTTAATGTTTTAGGTGAATTAACCCAAAATGGGTTAAAGTATCAAAAAGATGGGACTTTAGATACTAAACAAAATCCGGATCTAGTTTTAGATGTTTTGAAAAATATATTTGCTTATGCGGCGTTATATGATCATGATGCGATAACTTTAACCGATATTACTAAGGGGATTGCGTTAAGTGATGAAATATATTCCAGCCGCCGGGAAGAAGCCATTAAAAAAATAAAAAATTATGATCAAACTAGCGCAAAATTAATTCGTTTGCCACATGTGGAGTTCCCAAATTAGGGACTCTTTTTAAATTTGACGTCAATTAGCAGTTATATATTGACAAGTGCTAAGCATAATATTATAATGATATTAGCACTGACAAAAATAGAGTGCTAAATAGGTGATGCTATGGAAGAAAGACAAAAAAATCTTTTAAAAGCCATTGTGGAAACATATATTAAAACCGTTAAACCGGTGGGTTCTAAGGCCTTATGTGCCAAGTTTAAATGTTCGAGTGCCACAATTCGTAACGAAATGGCCCATTTGGAAGAACTTGGTTATTTAGAGAAAAACCATATTAGTAGTGGCCGGATTCCTTCCGAAAAAGGTTATAAGTATTATGTTGAAAACCTCATGGAAGCCGAAAAGTTAAATGGTAAAGATATGTTAAAATTGCAAACCATATTTGCCAATAATGAATTACAGTTATCGGATGCTATTACTCAATGTATGGAAATTATTAGTGAAATGACCAATTATACTAGCGTTGTTTTGGGCTCCTCTTCGGGGGATAATATGCTTTTACAAATTAATGTCATTCCCCTAAATGCTTCCCAAGTTGTAGCGGTCGTTTGTACGGATAAAGGACATGTCGAAAATAAAACCTTTAATTTAAAAGAAGGAACCGATTTAAGCGAACTAGCCAAGGTTAGTGAACTTGTCAATAAACGTCTCGTCGGGACACCCATTAATGAGGTAAGTGAAAGATTAGAATTGGAAATCAAACCGATTATTCAAAAACAAATTAAACAATACGAAACGATTTACCATATTTTCTACGATGCCTTTAGTGATTTTGTTAATAATAATAGCAATATTCATGTCAGTGGCCGGGCGAAAATATTTGAACAACCCGAATATAATAATGTCGATGAAATGAAGAGGTTGGCTAATAAATTAGAAGATATGGCCTTTATTAAAAAAATTGAACATAGTAGTGATCCGGGCGATGAGGTCAAAATATATATTGGTGAGGAAACGGAATTTGATCCGAATGTCACCATTATTCGAAAAAAATATACCATTGATGGCGAAGAAAAAACAATTGCCATCATTGGGCCTAAACGCATGGATTATCAAAGAATTGTCGGTCTACTCAATTATGTTGATGCCGAAATAGATAATAGAAAAGGTGAATAAAATGGAAAAAGTTGAAGGAAAAGAACCAAAAGTTAAACAAAAGGTAAAAGAGGTTAAGAAAAAGCCCGTACCGCCTAAAAAACATCCGCGCGAAGATAAG
>CANRAJ010000078.1 GCA_947628545.1 uncultured Bacilli bacterium
CTAAAACTCGGAAAGTTACGGATTTACATAAAATTATCCCGTACACACTCCTAAATAGAGTGTATCACATTTTGCTTGATTTTTAAATAAAATGATATATAATAAGCTTACTACTTATTTAATATATTTTTAATATTGCATTTATATTAAAAAGTAGTGTATAATATTAATGAACAAGTCTTTTAATTCCTTGTTCTAATTTCATAGGACTAAAAAAAGAGGCATCTATTTGTAAGTTGTTAGATGCTCTATCAGTCCATTTTATTTGACCAAGAGCATCTATTCAAGTTGATTAGATGCTCTTTTTTTATTGATCCTTGAATAGTTTTATCAGTAACGCTAAGATTACTGTCAATATTATTAAATATTGCATTTCTCTCCATATGGACCACCTCCTTCCATTTTCAAAAAAGAAATATGGACTGAGGAAAAGCACCAACAACAATAGATACCTCTTAAAGAGATTATAATACAAATATCGACAAAAATCTATAATTATAAATAGTTATTTCTAAAAATTTCTCTAAAATCTAAATCAGGATAAGTCTTATTAAACATGGCTTGTCCTTTTTTGTGCCAAATTTCATTAAAATTAGTATCATTTTGCAGAGTTTTATGGCATTTAATACAAATCCTAAGGCAAAGGCCATAACGCATCGAATTTGGCCTGTTTCGGCCTCCAAATATTTCATGCCAAGTTAATTGGTAAGTAGAACCACAAATCATGCAACAATCATTATTGCTAAATAAACTGAATCTATTTTTTTCTAGTTTTCTTAATTTTGCACTTTGATTGTGCATTTGGGTATTTTTTATAGTACCTTTTGCACAATTATTTTTAATTTTTGTGCATTTTTTATATTCTTTATTATCACATTCCCGACATTGGGAAAACGATATTTCCCGGCCAGTTCTTTTACAGACTAATTTATGATTTAACTTTTGTTTTAGATATATACATTTATTATTCATTTTCAAACACACTCCAAACACATTTTTCTAGTTTTTTAGTGTGTTTTGATGTGTTTTATATATTATAATTTGGCTTATTTATGGAAAAAAACAAATAGAAAATATTGTTTTTTTCATCCCCTCTACTCCACCAAATAGAATTGTAACTCGAGGGTTATCTCGAGTTTTAATATTTCTTAATTTGTGCTAGAATTTGTTATAGGAGATTAAAATGAAAAAATTTGTTATTGCTAGTTTTAATTTGCGGAATCATTATTGGGATAAAACATGGGATGGCAATAATTATCCGCATATTTTGGCTAACTTTATAAATCAAGAGAAAATTGATTTTTTAGGGGTTCAGGAATTAGTTAAATTATATGCATTAAACTTGCAACAAGCATTACCCGAAGGTTATCAGATTATTGGACAATATCGCTTTGGTAATTTACCCTTTGTCAGTCGTATTAATGAAGCCACTGCGATTATAACTAAAGAAGAAATAATAAATAGTGAAACTCGTTATTTGGCTCGGGTACCCCTTTTAAGTCATGGGACAGCACTTCCTCGAATATTGACGGCGATTGAAACTAATGATTTATTTATTATAAATACGCATATTGAATATTGGAAAGAATGGCCTAAACGGAAACAATTACAGGTTTTATATCAGTATATCCTAAAATATCGCGATAAAAATCCAATTATTATGGGAGATTTTAATATGGATTTATCGCAAACTTATTTTTTAGATTTTATTAAAAATTTAGAAAAAATAAATATTTATCCTATCCCTAATAAGGATTGTACTTATAATAATAAAATAATAGATTATATATTTTTACCTGATTGTTACGAGTTAGAAGAGTTTTCCGTTATTCAAAAGGGAGATATTAATGAAATAAGTGATCATAATCCAATTTTAGCTAAAATAAGAATAAAATAGATTTAAAGGAGTAAATATGGATAGTATTTATAATATTAGAATTATTCGTAGTGGTTGTAATATCTATTATGGCACGGTAACAATTGATGAAAATAATATTATCAAGGGCTTTTGTATTGAAACTAATTATAATAGCAAAGTGACTATATATGGGAGTATAAAAGAAGATAATTTTTATTTGGAGATTATTAATGGGGATTATCTTACCCCTATTATGGGGAGTATCGATAAGGATGAATTTACTATCGAAACTCTAGCCCCAGGTATTTATTACTATGGCACAACTTTAGATGCCCGGCAAGATCATTGTCATATTGAATTAATTCCAATTAAAAATTTGGCCCAAGAAATAAAAAATATTAAAATTACGCGGACTTTAAAAAAACAATCTTAGTTTTTCGTTAAGATTGTTATTTTTTTATTTTGGTTAATAGTTAAAAGGGCTACATTAGGTAATTTAATATGTTTATTTTTTAAATAATTATTAAGCCAACTTTTGGTCTTATGGGCTTTTTTTAATTCTTCCATATCAATTACACCATCAACAATTAAATTATAACTGAGGGTTTGTTTGGTACTATTTTTTTGAATATTGGCTTTTATGTCACTACTAGTAAGGGGTTGGGATTTTTCCTTTAAGAGAATGGAAATATCGCCGGATGGTTCTAAAACCGCACAATCTAAATCATTAATATCAAAGCACCCTTTAAGGCGACAATTTTCTAAAACTTTGGCGACACTTAGTTTAGCATTTTCCAAATTAGCGTAATTAAAGTTATTATTTTCAAATAAGGTAATTGGTTCCCCATCCATAATTTCTTCAACAGTATGATTATATAGGGATAGAAGTGAAGCCAAATAACCAATTAAAGCAAAAGTTACTAAGGAAATTAAGCCATCATAAAGGGGTGTATCTAAACTAATGATAGAATCCGCGGCAATGGAGCCCAAAGTAATACTTAAGACATAATCATACAAAGTTAAGTTTTTAATTTGTTTCTTGCCGAGAATTTTAACAATTAAAAATAAAAAAATAAACATAATAATTGAGCGAAAAATAATTTCCATATCATCACCTATGATTATTATGTTTATATTTATTAAAACTATAACTGATTAATTAATAATAATGGTATTTAGTAAATCATTAATGTATTCTTGGGAAAAGTTTGGTCCGGTAAAAATAAAATTATAACTTAAATTATTTTTTAAAATATGACAATCCCATATTTTATTAGTTTTATCAGTAAATAGATAACCTTCATAATTACCTTCTAAATAACTGATTTGGTAGTTAGCAAAGATGGTTGCTAAAGCCCAAGCCGCATAAGAGCCCCGAATATTTTGAGCGGAGGTAAAAATATTATGATGGTAATTAGCTTCTTTACTTAAAAATTTAAAAAAGGTCATTTCATTAGTAATATTGTGACTATATAAATAAGCAATGCGATCTTGATTATTAATTTCTGGTAAATCGGCATTACCAAAATTAATTAGTTCCCCATCGCCTTCAAAAAAGTTTTGAAAAGGATAAGCCGAAATACTAATCATTACTGCACTATTATTAGTGTTATCTTTATAATTCCACTTTTTGATACTATAAGAATCTGTAGCCGGTGAATTTATTTCGCTATAATTTGCAAAATCATTCCGGATTTTTAAATTATCTAAAACTAAATAAGCATTATCTTCTAACTCATGGGTTGCAATTTTTATCGTTTGATAGTTTTGAAAGTTATTAATTACTTGATTTATCTCGGGAATTTTTTTAATGTTATATTTATTTAATAAATATATTTTGTAGCCCATAAAGGAAACAATTACAATAATAATTATACTGATAATCAGTTTTAAAAATAACTTTTTAGTTTTTTGCCTTAAAGTTTTTTCGGAATAATTGATCGTGGCTTCGAGGGCTTCTTCACTTTGCAAATTAATTTTATCTGGTTTTAGTGCTTCCCCTTGTAAAAGTTCATTTAAAGTGATGTTTAAAGTTTGACTTAGGGGAATGAGTAAAGATAAATCAGGCATATAATTACCTGTTTCCTTGTTCAAATGACACAAGTTCATTTTTGTTTCCTTTTTCGTTAGAATAAGTAAAAAATCTTTCTTCA
>CANRAJ010000079.1 GCA_947628545.1 uncultured Bacilli bacterium
ATTTTTTCGGTTAAGAATAATGTACATATTGAACGGAAAATTAAGTGGAATAACTAAAAAAGATAGAAATCAAAAAAATTAAAAAAATAAGTGTTATCAGCAAATAAAAAACATTAACAAATTTTAAACATCAAAAAATAAGGGACAAGCCCTTATTTTATAATGCTTTAATTAATTTTTGCTCCCCAGTAGAATATCTAGAACCATAAAAATTACAGTCCATTAAAGCTGTAATTTTTTTGTAAAAAGATTGCTTCTGAGCGTATTTTTTCGTATAATACTAAGCGTTTGGGAGGGGAAAATAATGGAATTATATCGGTTAATGCGGATTGATTTAGCAAATCGTCCCGAGAATAAAGAGGCCTTACTAAGCGGTCGAGAAAATGAAGCCCGTAATTTAGTTTTTAACCAACTAATGTGTCCTTCAAATTATTATTTAAATGCTTTTGATTTTAATGATCGGGGACCTAATAGTTTTGGTAAAGATACCGAAATGACCAAATACTTTTTTGTTAATTTATATGATGCTTTAAAATATGCTGAACATTTTATCAAACAATATCATTTTAACTTTAAGCTAAATTATGGTGTAGTTATTTTACAAATTGAATTGCCCGAAGAGTTAGTAAAACCTTATTTAGGTTGGGGAAAATATTTCAGTAATACAGTTTTAGAATGCCGTTTGCCTTATCAATTACTTTATGAAAACCTAGGTCTTAATAATCCTTATTTTCAACCAACATTAGACTTTTTTAACCAACATTATCAAGAATATGAAACTGTTTGGTTGGCTTTACAAAATACGCCAGAATACCAACATTTTCTAGAAACTTTACCAACTTTAGAAAAAGAACCAATTTGTTCTTTAGGTAAAATTGGCTTATATCCTTATTTATGTTTTTCGTTAAAAGAAGCCACGGTTTTAAGATTGGATGAAATATCGCCCATATATTTTGATACTGCTGAAATAATTGGAAACTTAATCTGGTCACACTTTGCCAATCCCATGTTTAAAATGGAAGAAAAAATTGTAACCTCGTTACAAGAAAAAGGTGATTTTGAACAAATTATTCCCATCGCTTTACCTTTTTATGAAAAGGAAACTAAAAAGTTAAAAAAAGTTTTAAAACATCAGGGATTTGTTTTTGAAAAGCAATAAATAATTTTTACCTTTGGCACTCCGTTACCTTGACAATATATATATATATATATAATGAAAGGGAAGATAGGAAAAAAATATTTTTTCTTATGTCTGGATATTACATCTCTTTAGATGTATAATAAAAATATAAAAAATAAAGGAGTGTTGGAGTAATGAATGAAGAAGAAAAGAATAATATAGATAAGGGAAATAAAAAGAAAACATTAATCTTAACTTTGATAGCCATTGTTACTTTATTATTAGTAGCCATTGGTGCGGCTTATGCCTTCTTTGCTTCCCAAAACACTGGTAAACAAGATGTTAATATTAATGCCGAATCAGGTACTACAGATGTCTTATCATTTTCCTTAAATGATAAAAATATTACATCAGATCAAGTAAAAGATGAAGAAAATGACAAAAGTGATATTATGATTACGGCTAATATGGATAACTTTAATGAAGGAAATATTAGTGTAGGTGATGGTGTAACCGGAACAGCAACCTTAATTGCCAATAATGCGACAAATAATGCTAAAGATAATTATTATGTTTATTTAAATATTGCTAAAAATGAATTAAGATATACTAATTTTAAAAATGCCGAAGGAGAAATCTTAGAAGGAAAAGAAGAAGATGGAAAGATAGTAGCCCCTGATGATACTCATACTACCAAAGTACCTGAATTAATCTTAACCGTAACACAACCAGGCGAGGATGGAGAATTAGACCATATTGATGGTTTAGATTATTATACTGATATAGATGGCCATGGGTTAAATGGTTTTGATATCACCGAAGCCACTGGTTTAATAGCAATAGCTAAGAATTATGAAATAACAGCATCAGGAGATACCCCAACCGTGAAAGCAACCCAAGAATGGGAAATAAAAATAACCTTAATTAACTTAGATAGTAATCAAAATAAGAATACGGGAAAAGAGTTTAGTGGAAAATTAATCTTACAAAAAGATGTAATCCCAACTAATTTAGCCGATGTATGTGATAGTAATGAAAAAGCCGGAGACTGTATTAAAGAATTATATGAACAATCTGAATACAGTTTGAGTCATATAGTTTATCATAATAATACAGCCCTAGCCGAATCCCAAATACCTAATGCAACCTTAAATGCTAATGACAATAGTTATAGATATAGTGGTTCAAGTGAAGAGGTTAAAAATTATGTCTGCTTAGATGGAACAAGTGAAGAATCAACATGTACAACCGATGCAGATTTATATCGGATAATAGGTTTTTTCCCAAATGATACAGGCGAATATGAAATGAAATTAATCAAATATGATTATGCAACTAAAGACGAATTAGGAGATAAAACAACAGCCGAAGGTGGAGCATATTCTGGTAATTATTCATGGGGAAATACAACTTACCAAGGAAATAAAGATAATTATAACAATATAGCCGCATATTATTGGAATAGCAGTAAAGGAACATTATCTAGTTCTGGGAATACAAATATGTGGCAATATAGTAATTTAAATAAAGTAAATCTAAATGGATATTATCTAAATACATACCTCACCAAGGTAAGTGGCTTAAGTGAACATATAACAGAACATGATTGGACAACGGGAGGATTACCATATAATAGTAGCTATACGCCAAAACAAGTATATAATAAGGAACTAGGAACAGAAAAACTAACAACAAGTGATAGTAAATGCTATGCTGAAGATAATAACAGTGAAGCCCAAACATGTACCGAAGACGATATAATATATAAAGATGCCAAAATTGGTTTAATGTACGTAAGTGATTATGGATATGCTGCCTATCCCGAAGCATGGAATACTAAAATGGGGTCTGGTGGATATGATCAACAAGATATAAAAGAAAATAACTGGATGTATAGGGGACTATATGACTGGACAGTTTCTCGTACTTCGGACCTTGGCTACGGTGCGTGGAGTGTCTACTCTACGGGCTATGCGTACGACGACTACGTGTACGTCAACTTTGGCGTGCGGCCGGTCTTTTATCTCACGGCTTCGACCAAAATAAAAAGTGGAGATGGCAGTAAGACAAACCCATTCCGACTTTCATGGAATTAAGGAAGAAAGAAAAACTAAAATTGCATAAAACTAGGATAAAGACAAATGACAACCCTTTAGCGCCTTTACGGTGCGAGGCAAGTCGCGTTTTCAACATCTAAATGTGGGAATTTAATCCTGCATTTTTTCTAGCTCTTCTTGCATTCTTTTGACGGCTTCAAGAAGCATATCAACCTCACCACGTTGGTTTTGATTACTTTTGTTTTGGTTATTATCAGTGTAAACGGAGCCACCATTTTTGGCTTTAGCACTATTAATATTGATGTTACTATTTTCAATACGGGATTCAATTAATTGTTGTTGGGCCGCATGGGTTAAAATATATTGGCCAACCATAATAATCCAGTTACCAATGGCATTTTGTTCATTGGCGTTAAAATCACCTATACAGGCATAACCGACGGCGACAGCAATTAAAGTAAAGACATGAGGATCTAAATTAGGAGGAAAACTATCTTCACGCATAATATTCCTCCTTTAGTTAATTTTATTATGGTATGGGGCTAAATTTGCTTTTTTTCCTAAATTAATATATAATTTTAAGAGGTGAGGCAGAAATGCAAATAGACAAAGTAGCAGAACCGATTATCGCGGTTCGCCAAAGTCAATATCCGGCACCAGAAAAAAGTGAATTTTTACTTGTCGGGCGT
>CANRAJ010000080.1 GCA_947628545.1 uncultured Bacilli bacterium
TCTCCTCCTTTATCTTTTGTTTGGCTATTTTTATTATAACATCTTTTTATTTATCAGTCATTATGTTTAACTCAACTAAAAAAAAAAGAAAAACTTTTAACAAGTTTGATTTTGTTAAAAGTTTTTCTTTGTAGCAATTCTTAAGGATATTTTATAAGAACCATAAAGTAAGAGCAAAACTATTAAAGGAAAAATAATTAAAGCATAATGGCTTAGAAAGGCTGTAACTTTGGTAAAGTGCGAAAAATCAATTAAATTTAGAAGCATGCCGCCCGCTAACGCAATAACAAAAACAATAACGAAAATCGCAATTCGGGCTTTGGTAATACCAAACTTATAAATAATTGGATACATCAAAGATTGCACCAAAATAGTACTAATAAAAGTAGCACCAATAAGACCAAATATATTGACATAATCAATGGTTGTTGATTTCGTATAAGCAATAATTAGAGCCATAGCTATAGTAAATAAAGAAATAAGGAAAACGATTAAAAATGTTGCCACATATTTAGCTCGAACGCCATTTTTTCGCCCATTAGGCAAAGTCGCGGCATAAGCATCCCATTTATTAAATTCATCGTAACTAAAAGTTGAAAGCATTAAAACGACACTCATAAATGGTAATATAAATGATATTTCCATCTTACCCGTTAAGCCCAAATAAGCATACAAAATAAATAAAATTAATACAATTAGCCAGTTACTTTTGATCATGGCAAAATCTTTTTTAATAAAGCCCCACATTATTTTACCCCCTTAATCATTAAAACCATTAAGTCATCTAATGAAATTTTGTCAATTACCTCGGTGGTATATTTTTGTTTAAAACTTTTTTTATTCGTTATTAATAGTTCATAATTATATTTTTCTTGCCGATATTTTAAATAATCTTCTGGTTTAATTTTTTTAAATTCAGCAGCCGTACAACGAACAATCGCATAGTGATTTAAAATTTCATCACAAGTCGCCGATAAAATAATTTGCCCTTTATTAATAAAAGTTATGTAATCGGCGATATGTTCTAAATCGGTAGTTTGATGACTTGATAATAAAATCGAACATTTTTCATTTTGGATAAAATTTTGAAATATTTCAATGACCTCGGCCCGGGCTACAGGATCAAGGCCTGAGGTTGGTTCATCTAAAATTAGTAGTTGCGGATGATGGGCTAAGGCGGTTGCAATCTCCAATTTTTTTCGCATCCCTTTAGAAAAGGTTTTAATTGCTTTTTTAAGTGGTAAATTAAATTGCTTTAAATAACTTTGAAAAAGGTCTTCATCCCAATTAGTATAAATACTTTTCATAATATGGTTAATATCTTGAGCCTTTAAAACCTCAGGAAAAAACATATCATCTAAAACCACACCTATATTTTCTTTAATTTTTTGATCATTAGTTTTATTATTTAAACCCATGATATTAATTTCTCCCGTATAATCCGTGATGATATTTAAAATTGCTTTAATTGTGGTTGTTTTACCTGCCCCGTTTTCGCCAATAAAGCCCATAATCATGCCTGTAGGCAAAGTAAAACTGACATCTTTTAAAGCAAAATCGGCATATTTTTTATTTAAGTTTTTAACATCTAAAATATTTTTCATGATTCATTCTCCTCATTAATTATATCGATCATTTCTTTTATTTCCTTAATACTTATTTGATGAATTTTGGCAATCTTTAAGGCCTCACTAATTAAATTTTCCATTTTTGTTAGTTGCTCTTCTTTCGCCAGTTCTTGATTAATCCGAGCCACATAAAAGCCCTTGGCCGGAACTGATTTAATAAAGCCCTCTTTTTCTAATTCTTCATAAGCGTTTTTGGTCGTAATCACACTGCAATGCAAATCCTTAGCCAAAAGCCGAATGGAGGGAAGCATAAAGTTGGCTGCCAGTTCTCCAGTGATTATTTTGGCTTTAATTTGGTCTTTAATTTGTTCATATATTGGTACGCCACTAGAATTACTAATAATTATTTCCATCTCATCACCTGTATATATGAATTATATACAGATTATATACAGTTGTCAAGGGCAAAAGAAAAAACCTATTGCTAGGTTTATTTTTCTCGTTCGATGATATCGCGTGCGGCGATAAGCCCTGTTGCTGCAGCCGTCACAATATTGCCGGCTTTGCCAGCACCATCACCAATAAAATAAATATTATGGTTATCGAGTTTCATTTGATTATTGGTTTCAATTTCATTACTAAAGAATTTTATCTCGGGTCCATAAAGTAATGTTTCCCCATTACTGACACCAGGAATAATTTTATTTAAAATATCTAGACCTTCAATAATATTTTTAATGATCCGATGCGGTAAAACTAAAGCCAAATCTCCTGCGACAACATCTTTTAACGTTGGTTCAATAAAGCCCTTTTGAATCCGATGCATATTGCTCCGCCTTCCCATCCGCAAATCACGAAGCGTTTGAATAATTGGTTTGCCAGCCCCTAGAGTATTGGCAATTTTAGCAATACATTCACCATATTCGCGCGTATTAGTAACTGGTTCAGTTAAATTGACTTTAGAAATAAAAGCAAAGTTGGAATTATTGGATTTTTTATCTTTTAAGGCATGACCATTAACACAAATATACCCATTATAATTTTCTTTAGCAACATAACCACCCGGATTGGTACAAAAAGTTCTAATTTCATCGTTATAAGTATCTGTTTTAATAAAGATGGTAGGATCATAAATAACATCCGTTATTTGAGCTAAGATTTCTTTGCGGACTTCCACGCGAACCCCAATTTCAATACTTTGAGATGTATACGGAATATGGTATTTATCAGCAAGTTCTTGAATCCATTTAGCCCCAGTTCGGCCCGGCGCCACCACCACATACTTGGCTTTGGCCATTTTTTCTTTTCCATTTTCGCGATATTTTATTTCAAATTCATCATTATTTAAATCATTAATATCGAAAACATCAGTATTTTCTTTAATTTCGACACCTTTATTCTTTAAATAATTAGTAAAATCCGCGATATAAGTTGGTAATTTATCACTGCCTAAATGCTTTTGTTTAATAATTAAAAGGGAGGCCCCTACTCGCGCAATTTTTTCTTGTAAGGCTCGGGCTTCAGCCATATTTGTCGGATAAACATCAGAATCCATTTTAAATTTATTAAAAATTGCTTCAGTATCATCGATTAATTTATAAGCCGCACTTTGATCCATATATTTAAATAAATCCGATTTACCTAAGCGTGGAATAAAGTTTAACTTACCATCAGAAAAAGTTCCAGCACCCCCAAAGCCCGATAAAATAGCACAGGGATTACAATTTAGGCATTTGCCATCTTTATTGCTATTCATGGGACAAACTCTTTTTTGGGCTAAACGACCTTTATCTAAAAGTAAAATTTTTAATTTACCCTTATTTTCAATTAATTCATAAGCCGTGAATAAACCAGCTGGTCCCGCCCCCACGATTACAACATCATACATTCTTATTTCACCTAATTTCTATTTTCATTATATCAAAGATTTATTTTAAATAAAAATTAATTAAATAAATCATTGACTAGTTTGATATATTCTTGGATAACATCACTAGTTTTACTAGCATAAATAGTTTCTTTGGCCAAAGGGATATTATCCGTAATAATATTATCAACATTATAATTAATCATTTTATTAATACTATCTTTGGTATTAACTGTCCAAACATAGATTTCTTTGCCGGCGTTATGGACTTTTTTAACTAAAGTTTTATTCACACTGGCGGCTTCAATACTAAAATTATCGGCGGCTTTCAAAGCCGTAATATCACCATAAGCCAAACTCATTACATAAAC
>CANRAJ010000081.1 GCA_947628545.1 uncultured Bacilli bacterium
AGCACCTGCCCTGCACGCAGGGGGTCGCGGGTTCGAATCCCACGTTCTCCACCAATTTATAAATTTTCCCTTATTTTAAGGGATTTTTTAATGCTTAGTTTTAATAAAATATGATTTAATTTATAAATAAATTAGTTACATTTTCTATTCACATTTGTACATATGCGGGTTAGTATTTAATGTCATGAATACCAAATTGTTTGCGAAAATAATTAAGTTAATTTTTTAATTTGGGGAATAACCATAATTTATGGTAAAATAAAGCCAGTAGGAAAGTGATTAGATGAAAGTTGTTGATAGTTGGCAAGATTATAAACTTTTAGCCATGAGTGATGGGCAAAAGTTAGAAAAATGGGGCGATATTATTTTATCGCGACCGGATCCTCAAATAATATGGCAAGAAAAAAGTCCTTTATGGAAGCAAGCCGATGCGGTGTATCACCGGAGTAAAACTGGCGGTGGGGCTTGGGAAAAACGTAAACAAATTCCCGATAAATGGCAAATTAAATATAAGGATTTAACTTTTAATATTAAACTGATGGGTTTTAAACATACTGGTATTTTTCCAGAACAGGCCTATAATTGGGACTATATGCAAGAAAAGATTAAAAATAGCAAGCGCCATATCAAAGTTTTAAATTTATTTGCTTATACGGGTGGGGCAACGGTGGCTTGCGCGGCGGCGGGTGCTGATGTTGTTCATGTCGATTCATCCAAAGGAATGGTGGCCTGGGCTAAAGATAATATTGCCAGTTCGCATTTAGAAAATTGTAATGTCCGTTTCATTGTCGATGATTGTATCAAGTTTGTCGAACGCGAAATCAGGCGGGGTCATAAGTATGATGCCATTATTATGGATCCGCCTTCTTTTGGTCGCGGGGCTAATAAAGAAGTTTGGAATCTTGAAGATAGTTTATATAAATTAATTACTTTATGTTTGGATGTTTTAAGCGAAAAACCCTTATTTTTCTTAATTAATTCCTATACGACGGGGTTGAGTCCACAAGTGTTAGAAAATATTTTAACTTTAACGGTTAATACCCGTCATCCTGGGGTAATAACATGTGATGAAATTGGTCTTAAAATGGCTGATAGCAATTTAATTTTGCCTTGTGGTATTTATGGTAGATGGGAAAATCATGACTGATTTAAAGATAATTTATGAAGATAATCACTTACTTATCTGTGTTAAACCATTTAATGTTCCCGTGCAAGAAGATAGTTCGCACGATTTAGATTTGGTGCGGATGGCAAAAAAATATTTAAAAATTAAGTATCAAAAGCCGGGAAATGTCTACGTTGGTTTAGTGCATCGGTTGGACCGGCCCGTCGGAGGTGTCATGGTTTTAGCCAAAACTAGTAAAGCGGCAGCGCGGTTAAGTCAAAAAGTGCAAGACCACGAGTGGCATAAAAAGTATTTGGCTATCGTTCATGGCAAAATTAACGGCTCGGGCAAATTAGTCGATAAAATAAGTAAAGATGCCCAAACTTTTAATGCCTATATTGATCCGATTAAGGGAAAAGAAAGTATTTTAGAATATCAATGCTTAGCGTATAATGCGGCGGAGGATTTAAGTTTAGTGGAAATAAATTTAATCACGGGTCGGCATCACCAAATAAGGTTGCAATTGCATGAGGCCGGCCATCCCATTTATGGGGATCAACGGTATGGTTTAAAAGAAAAAGCCCAAATTGCCTTATTTGCCTATCATTTAGCTTTTCATCATCCCGTTAAAGATACAAGCGTCGTGGCCGAGGTCTTACCACCCTTAACCGGAAAATGGCTTTTGTTTGCTGAAACATTAAAAAAATTAGAGGAAAAAGCATAATATTTAACGAAAAAGTTTTGCTTGCAACTCTAAGGGGCTTATGTTATAATCAAAAGGACCCAAAAAAGGTATGTAATCCGCTGAAAAATTCATGATTGCAGGTAAAAATATTTTAAGAAAGGAATGAGGTAAATGGCTAATCTTGTCGAAAAAGTTGAAGCTAAACACATCCGTAAGGATATTCCAGAATTTCGCGTTGGTGATACAATTCGCGTTGATGTTTGGGTAAAAGAAGGAAAAAAGGAAAGAATTCAAACCTTTGAAGGGCTTGTAATTGCTCAAAGAGGTCGGGGAGTTTCTAAAACAGTATCTGTGCGGAAGAAAAGCGGTACTGTTGGGGTTATTCGGATTTTTCCTGTTAATGCTCCAACAATTGACAAAATCACAGTTGTTAAGAAGGGTAAAGTTAGAAGAGCTAAACTTAACTTCATTAAGAACATGCGAAAAGAATATAAAGTTAAGGAAAGAAATTAATTCTTTCCTTAATTTTTAGGGGTGAAAAATGAAAAAAGTTTTCAAAGAAATTTATCCATATTTAATAATTATAATTGTCGTCTTACTTATTCGTTCTTTTTTAATAACGCCAGTTCGGGTTGATGGCGATAGTATGAATACTTATCTAAATGATGGTGAAATTCTTTTGCTTTCCAAAGTTGGGAAAATTGAAAGATATGATATTGTCGTTTTACATGAAGATGAAGACGATAATATTATCAAACGCGTTTATGGTATGCCCGGGGAAACTATTGAAATTGATCATGGCAAAATATATATTGAGGGAAAAGCCATAAAAGATAAATATGGCATAGGTGAAACTAGTGATTATGCAAAGATAAAATTAAAGGATAATGAATATTTTGTTTTAGGCGACAATCGAGAAATTAGTAAAGATAGTCGTAATTTGGGACCAATAGCAAAACAAAATATTAAAGGAACAACTATTTTTAGAATATTTCCTTTTAAAAAATTTGGTAAAATTTAAGTAAATTTCAGGATAAAATCCTGTTTTTTTATGTTATAATGTTTCCAATAGATGGTGAACTAAAGGTTATGAAGTTAAATAAAGGGGATTGATACTTTAAATGTTATTTATTGAGATAAGAGGTGACTAATAAAATTTTAGAGTTTTAAAATACAAAAATAAATGTAAACTATTTTTTAATTCCGGAGAATTCGACGGGTTTAAAATAATGTTAATTAAAACTATGAAAGGAGGATAATAAATGCAAGAAAATAATTTATTAATTTATAAAAATAAAGACGGCAATATAGTTGTTGATGCAATCTATAAAGATGAAACTTTATGGCTTACCCAAAAAGGAATGGCTAAAGTTTTTGATGTTGGAATACCGGCAATTTCTAAACATTTAAGAAATATATTTGATGAAGAAGAATTAAATGAAAGTATGGTTGTTTCCAAAATGGAAAATACCACTCAACACGGAGCAATTAAGGAAAAAACACAAACTAATGATTCTTTATGCTTTTATTTTCGTTTTGAAAATATTTCAGAAACAATTACTTATATGAATCAAAGAAATGCTTTTGATATTGTACCTAGTTCTCTTGAAGTTAAAGTTTTACTAAATCATAAAGATGCTAAGAATGGTTCTATTATCTATGAAATTTAATTCCATCGAATTTGATGAATTTAGAAAAATTAAAAAAATTTGAAAAAGAAATAAAATTAGAAAATAAAAAAACTTAAAGAAATTAAATAATTTATGGAAGTGATAAAAATGAATAAAAACAAAACAAATATCAACTGTGCGATACGGATTTATGGAAACACCTTAACTACTCCTTATAAATAAAGGAGATTGTCCAAAAAAGTTTTTACATTTTTGAGAAAAAAATTTATTTAAAATATGTTTGATTAAAATTAGGAGGTGAATATATGTCTAATAAAATATTAGAAGTTCAAAACATAAAAGTTAATGT
>CANRAJ010000082.1 GCA_947628545.1 uncultured Bacilli bacterium
GATTCGATGCGAATGATGCGGCTTTTATATCGGTTAAGTTTAGGCCGTCAAGAACGGAAACAAGAACAAATTTTAGCATTTTCGCGAACGATTTCTTCTTTACAACAAAAAGCCCGGGAAACTAGGTATAAAAATCGCTTAGAAAAGATGGAAAGTAAAACTATGAGTATGTTAATTACAACAGGTTTAGGACTAATGATTTTACTTATTTTCTCCGTCTTAAAGTTAATGAATTTATAATTAGTCTAATGACTAATTTTTTTTAGGTAAAAACTTTATAAATCATTGCTATTTTGCTATTAGTTGGGTATAATAAAAATATAATAGGGATGTGTAGTTAAGTGAATACTAAAATATATGAAAAACCAAATAAAAAAGAAATTTTCCACTTAATTTCAACAATTATCAGTTGGACTTTATTTAGTATTCTCATAATTTGTGCGGCCTTTTTATTATATTATTTTATTGCTACGCAAATATATGCGGTTAAAGGGGAAAAATACGAGCCTAAATTTTCTTTATACTCTATAATGAGTAATAGTATGAAGCCCAATATTAATGTCTATGATGTTATTGTTGATGTTCGCGTTGATAACCCTGAAGAGAAAAAAGCAGGCGATGTTATAACCTTTATTTCCCATGCTCCCGAGACGGATGGCATGACTATAACTCATAGAGTTGTGGCCGTTATCAAAAATAAAGATGGCCAGTATTCTTATCAAACTAAAGGGGATAATGCTCCCGCGGAAGACACTGGTCGTGTTGCCTATAGCAGTATAATCGGTAAAGTAGCTTTAAAAATTCCTATGTTAGGGAGACTACAACTTTTGGTATCAGATTTCACTGGAGGAATTTTAATATTATTATGTGTATCGTTATTTATCATTTTAAAAGGTTTAGTAAAAAGATTATTTAATAAAATTGGTCCAATTAATTTCCAAAACAAATTATTAACCCTTTTAAATAAACCCCTTTATTTGCCATATAAAAGTAAAGTTTTAACCGATTCGGGGAATATCGAAATAAAAGAAAATAAAAATGAAAAGCCTATTAGTTCTTTAAATAAAAATACTTTAGAAGATATTAATTATGATGATATTGATATCGATTTACCAGATTTGAAGGAGGAAAAATGAAAAAGCTAAGAACGAAAAAAGGCTTTGTATTCGTAGAAACAATTATCACCATCGTCTTCTTGGCGGCAGCGATGTTGATCCTATATTCCAGTTATAGAAGTGCCATCACAGAAGAAAAAGAAAAAATTTATTACGATGATATAAGTTATTTGTATCGAAATTATTATCTGGCTGACTTTTTAATTAATAAAACCGAGATTCATAATCTAAAAAGCGAAAATTTTAATAATAAATATACAATAGATATAACCAGTGATCATAGTCTGTTGTTTTCCGAATATCAAGAATCCTTAGGCTATCCTGAAGAATTAAAAAGTATCGAAGAAAGATTTAATGTAAATAAAATGCTTATCGTAAGCGATGATGTCATCGTAGAATGTACAAATAGTGAAAAAGAAGAATGTAAAAAATCATATGAAGGTTTAAGTGATGGCCTAAGTGATTATATAAAGACGATGGATATAGGAACAAGAGAAATAAATAAGGCGGGAGAAGAATTAAAAAATTATTTTTTAGTAACGGAATATCGTGAAAAAGAAAAAGATGGAGAATTAAATTACTGTGGAATAGATGAAGAAGATTGCGCCGCTTTTTATGTAAATTTAAAATTAGATATCAATAAAAATATCAATAATGCGGATTTGAGTATAGGAAGTATCTGTAAAGGAAGAAACTTAGCCCAATGTTTAAAAGATAATTATGATGTTGAAAATACAGAAGATAGTGAAGGGAATAAAAGTGGAATCTTCTATCATGATGGAGATGGCAAAGATTCAGGTGAAGGAGAAAAAGAAGCGAAAGATAATAGTTATCGGTATGGAGGAATAAATGTTAAAAACTATGTTTGTTTTGGGGTAGATGAATGTAGTGAAAGTAATAATGCTGATAGTTTGTATCGCATAATTGGTGTATTTGGTAATAACTTAAAGATAATAAAAGCCGAAGGGGAAGAAAAGAATTGGAATAGTACCCAAACAGTAACGAAATCATCTGAAGAACCTAAATATAAAAATATGCTAATAAGTAAAGAATGGTATACGGAAGGAATGGAAGAAAGTATGCTTTCAAAAGATGCTTTAGGAGTATACCAAGCAGAAATAAGTGGAAGTACAACGAGTGCTAAACAAGGGATAATGTATGTATCAGAATATCTGTATGGAGCCAGTCCAAGCTATTGGGAAACAAGTGCTAATAACTATGGTGAAGCGAAGAATTATAATTGGCTATATAAAGGCTTAGAATGGACAGTAAGTAAAGAAAAAGGAACGGAAAATGCTTATGCTATAAATGAAGCCGGAAATGTGGGAAAGAATAATAAGACCGTAAGTAGTGAAAGTAGAATAAGTTTAAATTTAAAAGATACGGTAATCTTGGTAAAAGGAGAAGGAACCAAAGAAGATCCATATATTTTGGCAGATATAGGAATAGTGATAAGTGATTTAAGTGGAGAAGAAGATTATTATGATGTAACAGCAAATGTTGAAGCTTATACCGATGAAGGAAAGATAGTAGAATATTACTATAGTATCTATAAAGATGGAAAATGGAGTGACTGGGTAAAAGATAGTAGTTCAAGTCATAAGTTCGATGGCTTAGATGCCGATACAGAATATCCAATAAAGGTAAAAGTATTAAATAATCGAGGAAACTATAGTGAAGAAAAAGATATAACATTAACTACGAAATATGAAGCGCCAAGTTTAAGTGTAAGTGGGAGTAATGGCAATGGAAATATAAATAATGATACATGGACCAATAAAGATTTAACAGTCAAAGGCAATACCAGTGGCGGCAAAGGCGAATATGATGTATATTACTGTCGGACAACGGGAACAAGCTGTGAACCAGATACCAAAGCAAATAGTATGACGGACAGTACGGAAGGAGAAGAAAATATTTGCTTTAAGACAATAAGTCGCGGGGCCAGAAAAACATCAAGTACAGTAGTATGTTATCATAGTAAATTAGATAAACAAGTACCAAGTTGTAGTTTAAATATAACCACATCAGGAGTAAGTTTTGCAAGTGCCACAGATCAAGGAGAAAGTGGCGTTGCTAAAAAGGGCATAAATAAGAGTACAACAGCTAGTTATGATAAAACGACATTAGATTTAAGTACGGGAACATTCTATGGTCATGTATTAGATAATGCGGGAAATCATGGCAGTTGTAATCGAAAGATAACGGCAACAAATAAAACTTATACGAAAACAACTAAAACATGAAATCGTTATGTTTCATCTTATACTTGTAGAAAAGTGGCAACTTATTGGTATAATTGTTCCTGTATATGTGGATCTGGCGATCAACATATAGGAAGCTTTACATATTCTTCTTGCTCAAGTTTATGTGCTAATTTAAGTCCGAGTGGAGAATCACAATCAGGAAGTTGTAATACTGTATATTCTTGTTCAAGTGGTTCCAATGGCCAGGATGGATATTGCTATAAAAATAGTACATCTTCATGTACTAACGGTTGGACAAAATCAAGCACAAACTATGGGTATAGCTTTAATGATTCCACATCAAGTGAATCAAGTTGTACTGTTGGAAATAAATTTACTTGTAATTCTTCTCATAATGGTTCTAGTTATGTATCAAACTGTGAATTAAAA
>CANRAJ010000083.1 GCA_947628545.1 uncultured Bacilli bacterium
TAACTAAAGTCAAAGATTAGTCTACAGCCTTAAAGGACTACTCATGTGTGCTTGAAATAATCACATTTGCACTGGTTTTTATGCTGATTAAATCCCAAGAGTTACAGGAAGTCTGCAACTCACCTTACCGTGCTTTGTAGTACACACTCCTTCAAGGTTGATATTATAAATATAAAATAAATTTTGTTCAAGTTTCATGACTATGTGTGCCTTGAACGAAGTGAAAGGAATGTGTGGTTTTTATGAAAATAACGATGGAAGACTTAGTTAATTATTGCAAGCAATATGGTTTTATTTTTCAAGGTAGTGAAATCTATAATGGGCTTGCCAATTCGTGGGATTACGGCCCATTAGGAACAAATTTAAAAGAAAATATTCGGAATGCTTGGAAGAAAAAATTTATTCAAGAAAATCCTTATAATGTTGGCCTAGATGCGGCCATAATTATGAATCCAGATGTTTGGGTAGCCTCTGGTCATGTGGCTTCTTTTGCGGATCCATTAATCGATTGTAAAAGATGTAAAGCCAGACACCGGGCTGATAAATTAATTGAAGACTTTACGAAAGGTAAAGAAACTGGCGATGGTTGGGATAACGAAAAATTAGAAAATTTTATTCGCGATGAAAAAATTCCTTGCCCAAACTGTGGGGGAACAGATTTTACCCCAATCAGAAAGTTTAATTTATTATTTGAAACCTCTATTGGAGTTACCGAAGATAGTAAAAATACCGTTTATCTTCGGGGTGAAACAGCTCAAGGTATTTTTGTTAACTTTAAAAATGTGGAACGGAGTATGCGCCTTAAGGTACCTTTTGGAATTGCCCAAACTGGTAAAGCGTTCCGTAACGAAATAACGCCCGGAAATTTCATCTTCCGGTTACGGGAATTTGAACAAATGGAATTAGAATTTTTCTGTAAACCTGGTACCGATTTGGAATGGCATGGTTATTGGAAAAATTATTGTTTAGATTTTTTGAAAAGTTTAGGTTTAAAAAAGGAAAACTTACGGTATCGGGATCACTCTAAAGAAGAATTATCTTTCTATAGTAAAGCCACAACGGATATTGAATTTATGTATCCGATTGGTTGGGGTGAACTTTGGGGGATTGCCGATCGGACTGATTACGATTTAGGAGTGCATCAAAATAAAAGTGGTGTTGATTTACGGTATTTAGATCCGGAAACTAACGAAAAATATTTACCATATGTTATTGAACCATCTGTAGGCTTAGATCGGCTTATTTTAGCCGTGTTAACGGATGCTTATACCGTTGAAAAAACCGATAATGATGAACGAGTTGTTTTAAAACTTTTACCAGCTTTAGCACCTTTTAAAGCGACTATCTTACCTTTAATTAAGAAAAATCATAGTGCGAAGGCTAACGATATTTACGCCGAACTTTGTAAACATTTTCCTTGTACGATTGATGAAGCTGGTTCAATTGGTAAAAGATATCGCCGAAGTGATGCCGTGGGAACACCATTTGCCATTACAATTGACGATGAAACTTTAGCCCATGATACGGTTACCGTAAGAGATCGAGATACGATGGAACAAATTACTTTAAAAGTATCTGAATTAGTAAAATATATCAGTGAAAAAATTGATTTTTAATTTAATTCATATTGCATAAGCTAATAATTTTTGATAAAATGGGATAGTAGACTAGGAGGTAAATTTATGGCCTTTAAAAAATTAAAAAGTATCTTTGATTATAATGGTGATGATGATAATCTAACGGGCGATGAAGACGAATATTATACGGTATCCGGGGATAATGCTTTAAAAGAAGCAGATAAATCTGGCAATAAAATGATATTGCTTGAACCCCGGGCTTATTCAGAATCGCAACAAATTGCCGATCATCTAAAAAATCGAAATAGTGTGGTCGTTAATTTGAAAAGAGTAACATCGGATCAAGCGAAACGAATAATTGATTTTTTAAGTGGCGTGATTTACGCTATTGGTGGTTCAATGCAAAAAATTGGCGTGGGCATTTATTTATGTACGCCAAAAAATGTTAATGTTCAAGGAAAAATAAGTGAAGATACGGAAAAACGCAATAAAAATAATACGGACGAAGAACTAGATTGGTAGAGGTTTAAGATGGTAAATAAGTTTAGTACAAGTCTGCAAGGTTATAATAAAACCGAAGTTAATAATTTTGTCAATGAAGTTATTAATGAATATGAAGGAATGCTAAAAAAACTTAAAAATAGTTGTGAGGTAATAGATTCCTTAAAAGCGGAACTTAAACATTATAAAGATAATGCAGCATCTTTAAATCGGGCCATCTTAATTGCCGAAGAATCAACTAATACGATTAAAAAAGCGGCTTATGAAGAATCCAAAGTAATTATTGAAGATGCCAAGCGAAATGCTACTAAAGTGATTAATAATGCATTGCATAAAGCCGAAAGAATTGAAGAAGATGCCGAAACTTTACGGCGCAAAGTTTCAGTTTATAAACGCCGGTTTAAGGCTTTAATGGAAAGTCAACTGGATGAATTAGAAGAGTTTGACGAACGTTTATAAAAGAAATAGGAATTATTTCTTTTTCTTTAATAAAAAGGGATGAGGATAGGTGAGAAAGCATAAAAAATTACTTTTAATAATCTTAAGCATACTAATATTTTTAGTAATTTTTTTACTTGCTTTAAAACCGGTAGTTTTAAAAAATAAATCTAAAGATGAAGATAAAAATAAAACTCAAACTATAGATATTTTAGAAAATAAAGAAAATGAAGGATCTATTACTTTAGGAATTAATGTTACTTATACGGGAAAGGGAATTACGTTTGATGATTATACTAATACCTTAACTATTAAAAAAGGTGGTTCTTTTGATATTTCAGGTGTTCTTTTAAACGGTCAAATTGTGATTGATGCTCCCGATGTCGTAACATTAAATATGCAAGGGGTTAATATTACGAATAATGTGGATGCGGCTATAAAAGTAAAAAACGTTAAATCTTTAAAACTTAATTTAACTCCTAATACGACTAATGAATTAACTAATAATAGTATTAATTCAACTATTAGTAGCAATTATCCTTTAACTATAAGTGGGTCAGGAGATTTAACTTTGACTAATCAAGTGGGGAATGGCATTAATTGTGCTAGTTTGGAACTACTTCAAACTAATTTAACGATTAATGCTTTTAATAAAACAATTGAAACGGAAAAAAATATTATTGTTAAACAAAGTTGGTTAATTTTAATGGGTAATGCTCCAATCAATAATTTTGATTCAAAGATGGAGCAAAATGCTTTAGTTTTTAAATTGCCTCGTGATTATACCTCCGCCGATAATTTGACTTTAGCAACGCTTGAGGGCAATAGCCTTAATACTATTAATCCTAAAGTAACGATTAACTCATTAATTATTAGTAATCCGAGTTTAACTTTAAATAATACTTATCAACTAATAAATAGTAATGATACGGGTAGTGAAAAGATTGTTATTGCGGGTGCTGATAGCTTTACCATTACTAATTTAATAACAACCTTTAGCCCAAATTTTTAAAATGTAGGTTTGTCAAACAAAAGTGACAGAGTCACGACAAACCAACGATAGATTATTTTAACTTGTTAAAATAATCA
>CANRAJ010000084.1 GCA_947628545.1 uncultured Bacilli bacterium
ATAAAAAAATATTTTAACATACATCAATGAATATTTCTTTCATTGATGTACATTTTAAAGTATACATGAATAGTAACGTATTTAATAAAAAAATCAATTGTTTTAAACAACTGATTAATCATTATTTTTTTCTTCTACTTGAATTACTTCTTCACCTTTGTAGTAACCACACTTGGTGCAAGCCCGATGGGGTCTTAAAGTTGCTCCACATTTAGGGCAAGTTGTTAAAGCACCAACTTCCTTTTTTAAATGTGTTCTGCGCATTCTTTTTTTCGTTTTACTTGTTCTCCGAAAAGGAACAGCCATAAGTAATCACCACCTTTAAATAATATGTTAACTTAACTATTTAATTCCCAACCTTCGCCTTGCAACCTTTTCCCAGCATTTTTCGTAAGCCGAATGGGAACTTCCAATACAATATTTTCCCATAAAATTTCATTTATATCAAGTGTATTTTGTGCTTTTTTCACAAATTTTTGGAAATTTTCGTCATCTTCCGCATAACTTTCCGCGATTTTAAAAGCAAAATCATATGGTATTTCTTCAAGCGTTACCGCATCATCTAGATACATTTTCCCGGATACATCTAAATTAATTTCAATTTCTTCACTTAAATTAAACCGCACAAAACCTTTTACTTTAACGGGATCCAATCTTTTAATTAGTTTTTGATCAATATTGGTTAAAGTAACTACCTCATCAATATCTAATTTAGGAATATTATAAAGGCGCCCAATATTTATTTCCATCTACATCACCCTCCGAAACATTTTTTCAAGTTCATAAGTTGAATATTTCATAATTGAAGGCCGACCATGACAACAATTATACGGATTATCACATTTAACTAAATCATTAAGTAAATGTTCCATTTCCGTAAAAGATAAATCTTCGTTGGCTTTAACACTCATTTTACATGAAACCATTTTGGCCATATTATCTAAAAATTTGGCCTTATCAAACTTTTTATCACTGGCAATTACTAAATCGACAATCGTTTTAATACTTTCTTCTTGCAAGCCATCTTTAAGCCAAGTAGGATGTCCTTTAAAAGCAATAGTATTAAGCCCATAATCTTCAATTTTAAAACCTAAGCCCTCTAAAACATCTTTCCGACTCATAAAGGTTCGATAGTCACTAGCACTAAGTTCAAAAGTTAAAGGAATTAGTAAATCGGTGACCATGACTTTAGTATCGGCAAATTTTTTCGTAATCATTTCATAATTAATCCGTTCGTGCGCCGCATGTTGATCCAAGATATACATATTCTCGGCATCTTCAGCAATAATATAAGTTCGGTGGACTTGACCAACTGGTTCTAATTTCAAACCCTTAAACTCAATATTTTTTTCTTTCTTTTCTATAGGCGTATCGAAATCTAGACTAATTTGTTCTTTATTTTCTTCCGGTTTGACATCTTCTAAAGCATAAAGTTCTTCAAAGTTAGTTTTAATTTCATTCTTTTCCGGTTCATAAATAGCATTGGGAATAAGCAGATTTTGATATAGTGCGTCTTTAATTGTCCGATAGATTAAATCACATAAATCATTAATTTTACTCATTTTAATATCTTGCTTCGTCGGATGAATATTAACATCCACTAAAGTGGGATCAACTAAGATATTAATTACTACCACAGGATAAAATCCTTCATGTTTATAGGTGTTATACGCCTCATTAATTGCTCGATTAAGGTCACTATTACGTACAATCCGGCCATTAACAATCGTATGCATATGATTACGATTCTTTTTTAAAATGCTTGGTTTTGCAATATAACCCTTAATTTCAAAATCATCACTTAAGGCCTTTATTTCCAGCATATTACTGGAAACATTTAAACCATATATTTCGTGGATAGTTTTAAGTAAATTATTACTACCACTAGTTTTCACAATTAATTTATCATTATTGGTTAAACTAAAAGCAATATCGGGTCGCGATAACGCTAAGCGTTCAATAAACTGAATACAATTATTTAATTCCGTGGTCTCACTTTTTAAATATTTTAACCGGGCTGGCGTATTATAAAATAAATTAGTAATCGTAAAAGATGAACCAATCCGAGCATCCGCGGCACTACAAGCTAAAACCTCGCCCCCTTTTAAATGCACAAAGGTGCCAATATCATTATTGCAAGTTTCTAATTTTACCTCTGCCACACTCGCAATCGAAGCCAACGCTTCACCCCGGAAACCCAAAGTTTCAATAAAAAACAAATCATCTTCTTTATATATTTTACTGGTAGCATGCCGAGAAAACGCTAAAAGAGCATCTTCTTTATCCATGCCGATACCATTATCAATTACATTAATTAATTTAATTCCCCCATCATTTAAATTAACTTTAATGTTGGTTGCTCCCGCATCAATGGCATTTTCAACTAATTCCTTAACGATAGAAGCACATTTTTCAATTACCTCTCCCGCGGCAATCATATTAGCCATGTTTTCACTCATTACTTTAATTTTACTCATTGGTTCCTCCAATAATCGTTGGTCTTACTTCAACATACTTTAAATCATTAATATTTATTGTGCAGGCCTTTTTCACTAAAATAAAACCAACACCTTTAATAATAATATCACTATTGGCTTTAACCTTAATTTGTTGCGACAAATCTTCCCCCATTTTTCTTTTATTTATCGCAATATTTTGATTTAAATAAAAAACTAAATTATTATCAATATCGGACTTAATTTTAAAATTTAAAAATGCTAAATAATATTTACTTTTTAATTGATAAACAATTGGTTTTATTTTTTTTCGTGGAATCATTCCATCAACAAAATCTGTTGGCATAAAGCCCGGACTATCATAAATAAGGCCATCTGCCGGTTTAATTTCAACAAAATCTAGAGTCGTGTTAGCGTCTTTACTAACCGTTAAATTACTTATGGCTAACCGATTAATTAAACTACTTTTCCCCGCATTAGTAAATCCAACTATATCTACCTTTTGATGCTTATTAATTAAATCTCGAATTAAATTAATATTTTCCCCCGTTTGAGCACTAACCATTAAAACATCTTCTTTTATACCATAAACTCTTTTAATATTATCGCCCAGTTTTTCTTTTTTAATATTTCGGGGAATTAAATCACTTTTTGTAATAACTAATATTTTTGGCCCATTAATTTTTTGATAAACATCGATTATTTCTTGATAAATATTTAAAAAATCAACTAAAAAGAAAACCATATGTTGTCGTTTATTAATTTTAGCCAATAAATCTTCATTTCTAATTACTTTAGACGTAGGTAAATTAACACCATAATGTTTAATTTTAAAACATCTTTGGCATAAGTCATTTTTTAAATCCGGTGTATAACCCTCTAAATGGAGATCTGTATTTTGTAAAACCGTTCCACAACCACTACAAACTTTAGACAAAATAATCACCTACTTCCATATCAATTATACAATAAAAAAAGTGATTAAACAATTAATCACTTCCTTAATTCCAAGATAAACGGAACGGATTATCGTGAGATCCATCACCACTGGCAATTTTGGTCGAAGCCGCGAGATAAAAGACC
>CANRAJ010000085.1 GCA_947628545.1 uncultured Bacilli bacterium
AGAAATAAAAAGAATAACATTAGATTTTGTAAATTACTTATTTCTAAAATTTTAACTAATGAATTTGTTTCTTCTATTTCTCGTAAATTATATGAGTTTAAATGTCAAAAATGTGGTTCGACCAATTTTTCTTACTCTTTTCATTATGATATTAAGCGACTCTGTAATGATTAATCTATACTTTTTTTTAGGATTCCATACTTTAGGGGTAAGGGGTTACCATACTCTAAATTATTTTAAACTTGTTCTATTTTATTTATTTTTTTTAATTCTTCATTATTTCGAATGAAAAATTAAAAATACTTTCCCCTTATATTATCTTTTCGTTATAAATTAGGTACACTAAATTTATAACATATTTCTTATGCAAGAAATATGCCATAAATTTCTTGACATTATAACATATTTTTTAATTCATTCCAGTTTTTTATTTGAGGAACTTCTTTGCAAGAACTTTCTAAATATTTTGTAAAATGAAGTCCTTTCATGCCTAAATTTAAAGCCGGTTTAAGATCGTGATCTAAAGAGTCACCAATAACTAAACATTCGCTAGGATCAACATCCTCGCAAAACGCTTTAAAAGCCGCGGGATTAGGTTTTACAAACCTTTCGGAACCAACAACTTTTTTAAAATATTTTAAAATTCCCATATGTTCCAATCTTTTTTCTTGGACATCGGTAAAAAAATTAGTTAAAACATATAAATCATAATTCTTTTTTAAATATGTCAAAACCTCAATTAAGAGTAAATCTTTTTCTTTCACCCAATATGTGCCAATAGCCGAACATAAATCTTTAGTAAATGATGCGGGTAAATCACATTGCCAGGCCTCCGCAATAAAACTCTGCATTTGGTTCTTATCATATTTTGAAACTGTATCCTCGTATTTAGCAATCACGGCATATAAATCTTCACTTGAATGAGGAATATGATGTTTTTTTAAAACTTGTTCGTAGGCCAAAAGATACGGATCATGATCAAACTTAATTAAGGTATTATCTAAATCAAAAATAATTTTTTTAACTTTTTTAATGGCTTTTAAATATTTAATTTTTATTCCTTGTTCTTGAAATTTTGCCTCATATTCCGTTAAAACATTATCTTTATTTTCTTTGGCTAAATCATAACTTAATTCGGCAATTTCATAACCTTGGGCCTTTAATGTTTCAAGAGAATAAGCAAATAAAGCATCATTATCGGTTTTTTGGATAATTGTCGCATTAGTTTTAAATAATGTTTCATAACTCTTTAAATATTCGGGTGAGGTAAGCCGTCTTTTAGCGTGTCTTTTCTTCGGCCACGGATCAGAAAAGTTTAAATAAATTGTCGTTACTTGATGGGCTAAAAGATCTTTTAAGTTTTCCGCATCCATAATTAATATTTTTAAATTAGGTAAATGATAAGGGGCAATTTTTTTAATAGCATAGGAAGCCACCGCGGCATATTTTTCCACCCCAATAAAATTTATTTGGGGATTATTTAACGCCATTTCCAGTAAAAACTTACCCTTGCCCATCCCAATTTCTAAATGAATAGGTTGATCTTTAACAAAACCCTCTTCCGTATAAAAAAAGGTACAAGAATTAATTACTTGGTCTTTATCTTTTGGATTTCGCATGCGCATATATAACACTTCCCTTAATCTAGGCATATATTGTTAGTAGGAGGAAAATAATGAAAAAAACAAGAAATTCGTTTTTTAGTGAAGGCAATATGAACTATCAAGGTTTTAATCCCAACATGAATATGCCGGGTGTTGGTCCTTATCAAGCCCAAACGGCCTATAATTCCTTTTATTCTGGTCCTAATCCTAACATGGTCCAATATAATAATACCAATGATTTGGAAAGTCGTCTAGCCAAAATTGAACGGCAACTTAATCGGCTCGATCATCGGATAAGCAAATTAGAAACCACGAGTAATACCTTAATTGATGATTACGATACTAATACGACTAATATGTATATGCTTTAAACTTACCAATCGTAAGTTTTTTTAATTATAAATAATCATAGCACTAAAACAATATAATTGTTCTTCCCCACAGACAGCAATAGCCACTTGATATTTAATATCAATAATATCTTTTTCCCCACTGGCTAAAAAAGCATTCACACTATTTTCCAAATCTTTTTCGTGGGCCTCATCAATTACTTTTACTTTCAATTTTCTTCACCCTATTTAGTATAAAATAAAAAAAGCGGGAATTTTGTCAAATTATGGCCTTTTGAAACCATAACCTTCCCGCTTTAAAACTCGTTTTAAATTTTCATTTTCTTCTTTAGTTGCTTGGGCTTCTTTATATAAATAATCATTAATATCACCATGACCCACAGTAGCCCAATGATCATAATTATAAGTTAATTCTTTTATCTTTTGACGATATTCGATTCCTTTTGGAGTAATTATTTTAAAAATTTGTTCAATTTCCGAAGTACTCATTATTTGATAAGCCATAAAGATTTTAAAACATAAGGCGGCATAAATTTCATCTTTTATTTTGGGCTCAATGTGATCAACCTTTAATTGACTTAAAAAAGCTTTTTTAGTTTCCTCAGTTGTTCCTTGCCAAGAATAATGTTTTTGAAAAAATTCTTTTATTGCCATCAAATAATTTTCAGCTAAATCAAGTCCTAGAAAAGACGCTAATTGCCAATAAGGAACTTTTATTTCTAATTTATGTTCTGTTTGATTATTATAACTACCTACACCAATATTTTCTTTAAGCATAAAATCTGGTAAATCTACTTCCCAAATAACAAAACTTAAATTAATTTTATTTAATTGATAAAGTTGATTTTGATTATAAGCCCAAGTTAAGGCATCATATAAATTAGGATAAAAATATTTGGCTAAATTAAAACTACTAAAAGAATTAAGGGATACATTAGGATTTTTTGACCCATTTAAATACTCAAAAGATGGTGATACTTTTCCCTCATTAAGTAAATTAATTGCTTCATAATTAAAACCACTTTTAGCCAATTTTTCATCTTCACAATTTGGTATACTTCGATATACTTTCATTAAGTCACCCCCATAAACAATTGTCTATTATACCATATTTAACCAATATTGCAAGCATTTCCCATACTGCATTTCCCATACCACCGTAGAAAAAAAAAGAAAATAATTTCCTCATTACTTTCCTAATTTATACACGCTAATATAATTAATTAAAAACCTTTTTATTATAAATTTGTTATTGAACATCAAATGATTACTATAATTTTTTTTAATTTTTTAACAAATATGCGTACTTTATTTATTAAAAAATAAGCATTTTTATTATCTGCACACTAATAATAAAAAGTTTTATTTTAATTTCCTTATATTAGCCATCAACTCCTTTTATATCTAAAACTAAGTGAAAACGCGGCTTGCCTCGCACCGTAAAGGCGCGTAGACAAGCATTTGTCTTTATCCTAGTTTTATGCAATTTTAGTTTTTCTTTCCTCCTTAATTCCAAGAAAGACGGAATGGGTTTGTCTTACT
>CANRAJ010000086.1 GCA_947628545.1 uncultured Bacilli bacterium
TGATCAAAATAAATATAACATCTGTCACTACTTTGGGCATTGACCTTAACACTTCTTGCCTTTTCATCCCAAATTAATTTACTACCATTTTCACAACCACTTAGGGATTCATTTAAGACATAATGATTATCTGGCCACGAATTATTTTTACTTTCTTCATATTTACCAGTTTCCGTTTCTAACATCATACTAAGCATTCCAGATGATTTTATTTTTTGGTTGGTTGTTTCTATTAAGTAAGGATTAGGTCTTAATAATAAATATATATTAAAACACAATGATATTAAAAATAATAACATAGCAATTAAAAAAGGAAAATTGTGTTTCATTTTACCACCTACTTTCCCTTTTATTATATATATATATATATATTTGCAAGTGTTTTTTTAATTATTTAATTAACCCATTTTGAACATATTTGGTTTCATTTATAATCATAAAAGCATTGGCATCATGTTTTTTAATAATCTTAATGGCCTGATTTAAACTTTTTTGATTAAGTTGCATAATTAACATCTTTTTCTTTTTGCCCTCATAGGCATTTTTTAAATCAATTATGGAAATACCAAAACCATTATCCCGGAGTTCTTTTAAAATTTTATCTAAATTTTTATCAATAATAACCTGCAGACCGACAATACCATTGACAAAGCGATCAGAAATAAAAATTCCGAGCAGTGTTCCCGTGGCGTAACCTCCAGCATAAAAAACCGGAATTAAGAGAGACTTAATTTCGGTATTGAGTGCTTCTTTGGCAATAATAAACCATATAAAAACTTCAAAAAAAGCAATAATACTTGCTCTTTTGGCTTGCCCTTTGACCATTAAAATTGTCCGAATGCTTCCTAAAGAAACATCAATAATGCGGGCAAAAAATATTTTTAAACAAATTAATAATAACATTCATTTTCACCCTACATTTAGTAGTATGGCAAAAACAATTAAAAATATAATTATACCTAATATAATTAAAATGGGAATTAATTTATTTTCTTTTTTATCATCAGTATGTTCAATATTTAATTTATCTTGATTAAAATCCTGGGTCTTTAGTTCTACCTTATATTTGTTTTCTTGCATAAGTTTTTTTTGCATTTCTATTTGTTCCTTAGTCATCATGGCCCCACAAAAGACACAAATATAGCCTTCTTTAGGTAACGGGTTTCCACATTTTTTACAAAACATATAACGCCTCTAATTTAAGGATTGTCCGATATAACTTATTTTAATATAACCATTACCAGCATGACCTTTTTCCGCCGCTTCCGTTGGTGAAATAAAGGTTTCAGTTCCTTTATAAGTAGTCGCTTTTGATAAATAATAGTCTTTTGTTAAAGCAACATTTGAACTAGGATGACTATTTACACGAGCGGCAGTGTAAACATAACTAGCACTTTTGCCACCAGCAATAATTGCTTGATGATTAATATCATTACCATTGATGGCAATCCAAGAATTATTTTGTGGCATTGCTCCCACATTAAGATAAAGAATGTCATTAGCCTTTAAATATACATAGCCATTGGCGTAACCACCAAGATTTTTATCCATGGTTTCACTGGCACCCCATACTTGGAAATAATAGTAACCATCCTTTTCGATTGTTTTCGTTAATACTTGTGAAGAATCCGTAAAACCTTCTGTATAATAGTAATTATCTTCGGGCGTTAATTCCACAATGGCTGAAGCCTTACCGTCTGCATCGGTACCATAGACATTTACTTGTTGAGAAAAATCACCACTGATAATATTTTCTGAAGTATCAGTATAAGTTTCGCCACCATCTACGGAATAATGCCATGTTGTAATCTTCGTTCCCGCGTTACTACTTAATAAATTTAATTTTTTATTATCAGCACTTAAATTTACACTAGCAATAACTGGTCCTTCCGAAACTTTTAAATAGGCTACACATTTAGTTCTGGTGGCCGCTTTTATCACTATTTTTTGATTTTCTAAACTTACAGTAGATGATCCATCTCCTTCACAACCAGAGCGATCAGGATCTAAAGAAAAATACATATTTGTTGGTATTTCCGTCATTTTATCATTAAATTCTTCCGAATTTAATCTCGTTTCGATATAAGTTTTTAACGCAATATCTACGTCTACAGCATCCATATAGGCTGTACATTCCGTTTTACCTGGGCTTAAAATAATAAGCCGATTTTCATCACGATTATAGGTTAAAGTCGCACTATTCGTACAAGAACTAGAAGATTGATTTAGTTTATAACCAACAGCAGGTAAAGCATCATAGGTAATATCCGAATAAGAATTCGGAATACCATTACCATTTTCATCAACATTTTGAAGTTTAACATTTAAAGTTATATCTAAATCGGCAATGGAATCATAATAAAGCATACATAACTCCGTACTAGCAGCCTCCACAGTAACTGTATGATCATCATTTATCGTAAATTTGGATCCATTTGTACAATAACTTAAATCTGAATTATATTTATATCCCGCTTGAGGAATATAAGGATATTTAATGTATTTGCCTTTAATGGCAGCCCCCGTGGCATCGCGATCTTCAACTAAAATCCGGATCTCAATGTCAGGAATTTCATCAACTGTACTACCTACAATTTCGGCTTTTTCTCGAACTTGATAATAAGCATAAGAAACAAAAATCGTTATTGCACCTAAAAGAAGAACGATTAAAATAGTCGTTACCAAGATTTTATGTTTTACAATAGCCTTTTTGATTTTTTCTTTAAATTGGTTCATTGCTATTTTCTTCATCTTATCAAACCCATTCTATAAATATTTTAAAACAAGATATTAATCTTGTCAATTTATCTTCCCCAATTTTTATCAGAAAAAAAAGCAAATGACAAATATTTGCTTTAATAACCTTGTTTTTGATAATAATCATATAATTCTTTAAACCGATTAAAATGAACTACTTCCCGTTGCCGTAAAAATAAAAGTGGTCCTATGATATCTGGATCTGTGGCTAAATCAATTAGGTTTTCGTAAGTCGCCCGGGCTTTTTGTTCGGCAGCCATATCTTCACTTAAATTAGCCAAAGGATCACTGGTTGATTCAAAATAGGCTGCGGTAAATGGGACACCACTAGCATTAACCGGATAAATACCTTTTTTATGATCGGCATAATAAGATTCTAACCCCGCCGCTTTGATTTCATCGATAGTTGCATTTTCCACTAGTTGATGAACCATTGTTCCAATCATTTCTAAATGGCCTAATTCATTTGAACAATATTGTTAGAAATGAAATTATAAAATCAAAAAATATTTAAAAGTTAAGCAAAATGTGATACACTCTATTTAGGAGTGTGTACGGGATAATTTTATGTAAATCCGTAACTTTCCGAGTTTTAG
>CANRAJ010000087.1 GCA_947628545.1 uncultured Bacilli bacterium
AGAAGTCATCTCATAAGGAAGAAGGTAAGCCCGCCGGTCGTACATACTCATTTTTTTCCCTTTCTTAGTATTTAATAATTTATCTTTTACAATTCTTTCGTGCGCAAGTAAAGAAAGGGAACCATTATTAAGTTGCGCAAAGAAATTTGCGTGAATTGCATCATCATTGGAAGAACCAGCTTTAATGTCATAAATTATTGCATTTAATTCTGGCCAGGGTTCTTTTCCTTCTGCTTTCTTTTGCGGCGGCAAGTGCTCGTCGTTGTTAAAAGCATAGTAGGGAGGAAATTGCTCGCCATTCTTATCCATTGACGGTAATACCATCGCGTCAAGAAGGCCAATACCTGTAATTATGTTCCGCGAAAATCGCAAGTTTTCGCGCGGGCAAAAAGCCCTGCTATATGTTACCATATAGTTCAGACTATCTCTTCATCCTCTTTCGAGGAGCTCTCCATTTCGACCGCCATTAGCTTGCGGCCTACGTCATTTTGACTAGTCGTTGAACCTTTATAAAAATCTACGTCTTTAGTTAAATGTTTCCACGTTTTCTTATATTTAATATTTTCAATTGCGTTTTTACTAACGCTATATTTATCAGCAATTGCTTGAATTGTTAATTTATGCTCTAATAATAAATTAATAATTTCTAAAACTTGCTCAGTTTTTAAAACGTGGTCGCCATTGTTATTATCACCAATATTGTGATAAAGACCAAGACGATAACCGTGATTTACATTTTCTTTACAAGTTACCCATTCAAGATTAGATAAACTATTATTAGTTTTATCACCATCTTTATGGTTTACTTGTAATTGGTCACTATTTGGATTAGGTTCAAATGTTTCTAAAACTAAGCGATGAACTGAAAATACTTTTCGACTTCCATTGCCATTAGAAAGTCTAACTTTCTTATAACCGTATTTATCAGTATATTCACTAATATTACGCTTTAAATGTTCAGAATAGATATGACCATCATCCGTTGCTAAATAGCGATAGCCATACCTTGTAACATAGTTATGGGGTATAACTTTCATCATATAAATCATTCTCCTTGATTTTTATACTTGGCTGCGGATTGCCCTATCGGGTGTTCCCGCAATTAAAAGAGTTTAATCAAAAGCATTACTGCTTAGGTGAGCCAGGTTAATCCCGCCCATTTCCGTCGATGACGACTTCTCTAGGTTTGAATAATTGAATAAGTTTTTTAATTCTAGGAGCTTGAACAGTGATGTAATTCTCTCCGTGAATAACCTCAGTATAAACTACATTTTTTCTAAAGCCCTTTGAATTTGGCAAAACTTTTACAACCATTATCGCTGTATTAGCTTTGTATCTAGCAACATCGCAATTAACTTTCCACAGAGCTCGCTAGACTCTATGCGTTCTCTTATGAACTGCTATATATCACTATATAGTTAAGACTATATCTTCATCTAAATTAGATGCTCCCTTTTTCGCGCGCCAATCGCTTGCGCGCTACATAATAGTCGTTGAACCTTCCCTTGCGGGCTTGGCTGCGGATTGTCTTAAAATAAGGTGTCCCCGCAATTTAAGGAGTTATTGCCCAACTATCACTAGTTGGCGGGGCAGATGTTTCACCCCTATCACATAGAAAGTATCTTTGTTAGGAGGATTTTCTTGCGCTTTTCTCTCACAAGTTAATAAAGTTCTTCGTTTATTTATACGTTTTGAATCTAACCATGCGTCCTGGCTTGAGCCAGTCCATATTGAAAGACTTTCCATTATTTTTATATATCATTCGTTAAATGATATACCATATGGCTTATATTTTCATATAAGATAAGACTATATCTTCATCCCGTAGGATGGGTATTATTCGGTCACTTGACCACTTAGTCGTTGAGCCAATTTTTCTGAATTAATAAGAGATTCATCATCATAAGGAATAACAATCAAATCAATATTATTATTTAAACAATATCGTTTTTTCTTTTCATCACATATTTGTTGCGCTTTTAGCCCTTCTTCTCCTTCAAAAAAACCGATAGGTTTATAATGCTGTATGCCATTATATTCAATAGCATATTTTTTACCATTTTCCTCTAAATAAAAATCAATATAAAGATAAGAGCCTTCTGTATTAATTTGATATTGTTCTATATATTTAAAATTATGTTTTTCTAAATATTTTCTAACTCTATACTCTCCTTTACTTTCTCTACACCTTGGACAACCGCATCCCTTTAAAAAATTATATAAATTAGTACTATATTTAAATCCGCATTTATTATGACAAACAGTAATTCTTCGAGATTGCCGTTCTTGAGTGTGAGGAGCTATTTTTAATATAGTATATTCATCTCCATACATGTTTTTCGTTTTTTCTTTTAACGTTTTTTCATCATATTCAAAGGGATGAGATTCACACCAAGGGCAAGACATCACATTTTTTACAAACATTAACTGAGTAGAGCGAAGAAAAGTATGATTACATTTTAAACATTTCCATAACATTTTTTTAGGTGAGCCCCAAGCCTTTATTTCTTCCATTGGTATAATAGTTTTCTTTTGTGCTAATTTATAATTTGCCTTACTTTCTGCAATACGTTGTGCCTCAGTTAAAACGTTATTTTCACATTTTCGGCATACATTTTTACATTTTCTATCTGCTCTTGCTAATAAGTTACGAGCTTGAGTAAATTCATACGTTCTTCCGCATTTATGACAAGTAATTGAACAAGGCTCTGTTTCTTTTGTATAATAATTTAAAGTAAAATCGGACTCTGGTAATAATTTTTGTAAATGTTGTTGATATTCTTCTCTAGTATACCTCATATTAATTTCCTCCTTAATTGGTCGCTGATTGTCCATTTGTAACTTATTAGGCTCTCACCATTAAGTCATCCTAGAAATTTTTTCTGCTTTCGCCGCGTTAATTAATCGGAGAATTAATTTTTAGCTTTCTAGGCTTTAGGAGTTTCCAGCTTTAAAATACCTTCTTAATATATATTACTATATACTCACGCAAAATTTACGTGCAAAACTATCTTCATTCATCATATTCGAATAACGTTGGTCCATTAAGGTTGCTTTATCAAGTAATCCATAATGTAAAGGAACTTCGTAGCTAAGCCCCCATACAAAATATTCATCTGGCCGCAGAACGGCGTTTACTGCGCATTCAATTAATTTACCATACATAAAGACTGTGCGCTCACGAGCAGTTGTAATGAAGGTTTGAGGAGAAGTTGGCTCGTCTTGATTTAAACTTC
>CANRAJ010000088.1 GCA_947628545.1 uncultured Bacilli bacterium
AATATTATTTTAAAGGCCACCGCCAAAAATCCAAAAAATCGGTATGCTGATGCTCGAGAAATGCACGAAGATTTAAAAACTTGCTTAGATGAAGCCCGGGCTAATGAAATGAAAATAACCTTTAAATATCCGGAAAATGATTATGACGATACCAAATTATTAAAAACAATTAAAGAAACTAAAACACCCGAAAAGAAAAAAGATGAAACGATTGCTAAACAAATTACAAAAAATGATTTAAATAACGAAAATAAATTATTAATTATTTTAGGAAGCATCTTTGTTGGTTTAGTTTTAATTGTCACGACAATTTTTGTTTTAATTCCGTATATGACCAAAGCCAAACAACTTGCCATTCCCGATGTTTCCGGCATGAGTGTTACGAAAGCCATTACGAAATTACAAGATGCGGGCTTCCGCGTGGCTGATGATCAAATTGAACAAGCCAGTGCCGATATTGATGAAGGCGATGTCATTAAAACCAATCCGGCGGCCGGCAGTAAACGGAAAGAGGGCTTTGAGGTCGTTTTATATGTTTCGATTGGTGATACCCAAATTACGATTGAAGATTACACCAACCAAAATTATAATGAAATAAAAGGTAAATTAGAGGCCTTGGGTTTACATGTCTTTATTGAAAGAGAAAGTATTGATCCGGAAGAAGCCGCTAATTACGAATCAGGGAAAATCATGAAGCAAGATGTTGAGGCCGGTAGTAAATTATCTGTGGGGGATAATATAACACTTTATATTCCTGATTTAGATAATAAATATCCGGATTTTGTTGCTGAAGGTTATACACTTGAAGATGTACAAGTTTTCTGTGAAGATGCGGGCTTAAAACTAACTTATACTGAAGAAGAATCAATGGACTATGAACCAGGTAAAGTTATTTATCAATCGCGGCCAGCTGGTTCCAAGGTTGTTCCCGGGGCTTCCCTAAAGGTTAAAATTGCGAGTGAACCAACCAGTACCGAACCTGAGGTTGATCCAAATGAGGGCTTAGAATAAATGAATGGCATCATTGTAAAAATAATTAGTAATCAATATACGGTTAAAACGGCTAAGGAAAGTTATGTTTGTACGGCCCGGGGAAAGCTTCGCTTAGCCAAAAATTCTCCCGTAGTGGGTGATAAAGTGGTAATTGATACCCAAACCAAACAAATTACTGATATATTACCGCGAAGTAATAAACTTAACCGACCACCGGTAGCCAATATTGATTATGCTTTAATTGTTACCAGTTTAAAAGAACCAAACTTATCGCTTCATTTACTTGATAAAAACTTAACTGTTGTTACATATAATAAAGTAACACCCATCATTTTATTAACTAAACTAGATTTATGTAAAGAAACTGAACAAAAAAGAATTGCCAAAATAAAAAAATATTATGAACAAATTGGTTACCAAGTTTTTTATAATACCGAACTTGGATCTTTAAAAAAAATATTAAAAAATAAAGTAGTTACCTTAATCGGCCAAAGTGGGGCCGGTAAAAGTAGTTTTTTAAATAAACTCAATCCGGAACTTAATTTAAAAACCTCACCTATATCTCAAGCATTAAATCGGGGTGTACATACCACCAGACATGTTGAAATCTATGATATCGAAGGCATTTTGGTCATGGATACGCCGGGATTTTCCGCTTTAAATCTAAATATGAGTGTTGAAGAAATGCAAGAAACTTTTCCTGAGTTTAAAAAATATGTTTGTAAATATCAAGATTGTAAACATTATTTAGAAAAGGCCTGCATGATTAAAGATAAAGTTAAAGAAGGTAAAATATTAAAAAGTAGATACACCAATTATGTATCATTTGTTGAGGAAATCTATGCAAATAGCCGTAAGTTACATAAATAGTAAATTTTCTTTAGAAAAAACCATTCAAATGATTGCTTCTTCGCAAGCCGATTTTATTCATTTGGATATTATGGATGGTCATTATGTCGAAAACAATAATTTTGATCCCCAAACTTTAACTTTATTTCAAAATATTTCTAAACCCTTAGATGTACATTTAATGGTAGAAAACCCTGAAGAATACTTAAAGTTTTTTAAAAAATTACCAATATATCGCTTAACTTTTCATCCCCAAACTTGTTCAGATATAAAAAAGTTTATTACCCATTTACACGAATTAGGAATTGAGGCCGGCATTGCAATTAATCCCAACGAAGAAATTGAAGAATTTAAAGATATTATTCCTTTAATTGATAGCATTCTTATTATGAGTGTTTATCCCGGCAAAGGCGGTCAAACTTTTATTCCACAAGTATTAAATAAAATATCCAAATTAAAAAAACTTAAACCAAATCTTATTATTGGCATCGATGGGGGCATTAATGATAAAACAATTCAAAATTGTTTAAATCTTGATTATGTTGTCAGTGGTTCCTTTATTTGCCAAAGTGATAACTTTGATGCCCAAATAGCTAAACTCCAAAACTAGTCATTCTTTATGATTAGTTTTTTACTTGTCAAAAAATTGTCAAATAGAAAACTAAATCCTTTACAATATATATATATATATATAATTAAAGGGAGGATAGGGAAAAAATATTTTTTCTTATGTCTGGATATTACATCTAATTAGATGTATAATAAAAATATATAAAATAGAGGAGTGTTAGAGAAATGAATGAAGAAGGAAAGAATAATTTAGGAAAGGAAAGTAAAAAGAAAACATTAATTTTAACTTTGATTGCCATTGTTACTTTATCTTTAGTAGCTATTGGAGCGGCTTATGCCTTCTTTACTAGTCAAAACACTGGTAAACAAGATGTTAATATTAATGCGGAATCAGGTACTACGGATGTTTTATCTTTTTCTTTAAATGATAAAGATATTACATCAGATCAAGTAAAAGATGAAGAAAATGACAAAAGTGATATTAAGATTACGGCTAATATGGATAACTTTAATGAAGGAAATATGAGTTTAGGAGATGGTGTAACCGGAACAGCAACTCTAATCGCTAATAATGCTACGAATAATGCTAAAGATAATTATAATGTTTATTTAAATATTGATAAAAATGAATTAAGATATACTAACTTTAAAAATGAAGACGGAGAAATCTTAGAAGGAAAAGAAGAAGATGGAAAGATAGTAGCTCCAGACGAAACTCATAATACTAAAGTACCAGAATTAATTCTAACTGTCACTCAACCAGACGATAAAGGAGAAT
>CANRAJ010000089.1 GCA_947628545.1 uncultured Bacilli bacterium
CTATCCGTCGTGGGCGTAGGAAAATTGAGGAGAGCTGTTCCTAGTACGAGAGGACCGGAATGGACATACCTCTGGTGTATCTGTTGTAACGCCAGTTGCAGTGCAGAGTAGCTATGTATGGACGGGATAACCGCTGAAAGCATCTAAGCGGGAAGCCTCCTCCAAGATGAATTTTCCCATTCTTCGTGAAGTAAGATTCCTTGTAGACGACAAGGTTGATAGGCTAGAGGTGGAAGCATAGTGATATGTTGAGCTGACTAGTACTAATAGATCGAGGATTTAACTTATATTATTGTTAATTTGATGTATTTTACATTATCAGTTTTTTAAAGGACAAAATCTTTGTCTTTTATCCGTGACGATAGCTTAGGTGGTACACCTCTTCCCATCCCGAACAGAGAAGTTAAGCCCTAATACGCCGAAGATAGTATAATGCAAAAATAGGTAGTCGCGGATTTTTTTATGCCTGAAAATAGGTTAAAAATTGTCAAATAAAGATATAATGCTTGTATATCTTTTTTATTTTTTTTATAATTAATTTAGGTGAGAAAAAATGGAATATAAATATACATCAAAAAGTGTGGACGATACGCTTCGTTTAGCGGAAAATCTTGAAAGCGAAAAGTTTCCTAACATGGTCATTTGCTTGGAAGGAGAACTTGGTAGTGGTAAAACCGTTTTTACGAAGGGCTTTGCTACGGCTTTAGGTATTGAAGAAACAATTACGAGTCCTACTTTTACTATAATTAAAGAATATTTAAATGGTGAATTACCTTTATATCATATGGATGTTTATCGGTTAGAAGAAGCCGAAGATGATATTGGCATTACCGATTATTTCCATAAAGGTGGGGTTACTATTATCGAATGGGCTGACAATATTAAAGATAAATTACCTAAGGAAAGATTAGAAATTAAGTTTAAAGTTATTGATGAAAATACCCGTATTTTATTATTTGAGGCCTATGGCGAAAAATACGAAGAACTTTGTAATGCAGTGTTGTAAAAATGAAAACATTATTTATTGATACCCATCTTTGGAATATTGATATTGCTTTATTAGAAGATGGGCAGGTTATAAGATGGGAATCCGTAAAGGATAAAAAAAATAATAGTGAATTAATTTTTAATACTTTAATTAAGGTAATTGGTGATGATACTTACACAGAAATTATTGTTGTCAATGGCCCTGGTTCTTTTACCGGAGTTCGTTTAGGAGTTATTATTGCTAAAACTTTGGCTTACACACAAAAAATACCGATTAAAGTCATTTCTTCTTTGGAATGTATGGCTGTCTCAACGGGCCAAAATCTCGTGGCTTTTTCTGATAACAATGGTTACTATGTTGGTAAGTTTAGTGCTGATTTAAAAGATGCCACTTATTCCTACCTTACGGATACCGAATTTGCGGAGCTATCCGCTGTTACTACGGAAGAAAAATTAGATTTAACTAAAATATGGCAATATTGCCAAAAGAAGGAAGCCCTTAATCCTCATTTAGTAAATCCGATTTATATTAAGAAAATCGGTGTTGAAAAATGATTCGGCTGGCCGAACTAAATGATATACCTTTATTAAATAAAATTGGGGCAGAATATAATGCTAATTTTGCTAAATTATTTCATTTAGAAACGGAATTAGCCAAAGATTATAGTATTATTTTAGTTGCGGAAAATGGTGGGATAATCCAGGGGTTTTTATATGCTCTTGACTTTCCAGATAACATTGATTTATTATATATAATCACGACACAGGAAAGACAAAATGAGGGCATTGCCACCGAATTATTAACCTATTTAGTGGATAATTATCAAGTTAATAACAAAAGTATAATTTTAGAGGTTGCGGTAAATAATTTAAAAGCCCTAAAGTTATACCAAAAATTTAATTTTTATGAGGTAAATCGACGCTTAAAATATTATGGTGATGTCGATGCCCTATTAATGCGGAGGGATTAAAATGGAAGATGTATATATTTTAGCAATTGAATCTTCGTGTGATGAAACGAGTATTGCCATTATTAAAAATGGCCGGGAAGTGGAATCTTTATCAATTTCCACCCAAATGAAAACTCATGCGGCTTTTGGGGGAGTCGTACCCGAAATTGCTTCTCGGATGCACACGGAAAACTTTACTTTTGTTTTAGAAGATTGTTTAAATAAAAGTAGCGTGGGGATGGATCAAATCGCGGCGATTGCCGTTACTTATAAACCCGGCTTATTAGGTTCACTTTTAGTAGGTGTTGAGTTTGCTAAAACTTTAGCATATGTTTATCATAAGCCCTTAATTAAAGTTAATCATTTAATCGGTCATATTTATGCCAATGCTTTAGAAAATGAATTAAAGTTTCCATTACTTGCCTTAGTGGTAAGTGGGGGACATACGGAATTAGTTATTATGGAAGACGATTATAAGTTTAAAACTTTAGGGGCAACGATGGACGATGCTATTGGTGAGGCCTATGATAAAGTGGCCCGGGTTTTAGATATTCCTTATCCTGGTGGTCCAGGCATTGAACGCTTGGCGGCCACTGGTAACAATAGTTACGATTTACCACGGCCGGTTTTAGATGATACTTATAACTTTAGTTATAGTGGTCTTAAAAGTAGTATTATCAATTTAGTCCATAATGAAAAACAACGGGGTCATGAAATTAAGCAAGCGGATTTGGCTTGTAGTTTCCAAACAGTGGCTATCGATGAATTATGTCGGAAATTAGAATTAGGTTTAAAAAATACCGGCATTAAAAACGTTATTGTAGCCGGGGGCGTTTCAGCGAATAACTACTTACGCGAAGAAATAACCAAAAGTTGTGCTAAATACGATGCTCATGTTTCTATTCCCAAATTACTATATTGTACCGATAATGCTGCTATGATTGGTGCGGCGGCCTATCCTTTATATTTAAAACATGATTTCGCAGATTATTCTTTAAATGCCGAAAGCCAAGCCAATATTGGCTAAAAACTGGACAAAAGGCCGTAAATATGCTAAAATATTAGTTGTCTGGGGTAGTTTTTGGTTTCGACATGTGTTACTAGATATGACGGCAAGTGGTTGGCATACCTTAAAATGCAAAACTAAATTTTAAATGACGAAACTAATTATGGTTTCGCTCCTGCAT
>CANRAJ010000090.1 GCA_947628545.1 uncultured Bacilli bacterium
TATCATTATTAAACCATTTTACTTTACCACTCATCATTTTAATCATCCCTCCTAAATTAATTATAGCATTTTTACCTTTTAAGGCTATGCCTAATCAAAATACAAATATCGACAAATGTTTTATTTTTTTTGCAAATTGCATCTTTCAATCATTAAATTAAACATTTCAGACATTTTAACTTTTTTCTATCCATAAAATTAGTTACAATCTAGATATGGAGGTTATATATGCAAAATAAAGTTGTTGGAAAAATGATGAGCATTATTCAAAAAAAACATAAACTAGATCCTATTAAGTATGAACAAATTGAATATGGACTCGCAGCTATATATATTATGGTAACAAAATTATTGTTTATTTCGATTGTTTCCTTTTTGTTAGGCATTTTTAAAGAAACTATTGTTTTTCTATTATTATTTAATGGTATTAGACTATTTGCTTTTGGGCTTCATGCCACCAAAAGTTATATATGTTTAATAGCATCAACAATCGCTTTTATTGGATTACCTTATCTAACATTAAATTTAGAATTAAATATTTATTTTAAAATAATTTTAGGTACTGTAATGACTTTATTAATTTTAAAAAACAGCCCAGCTGACACTTATAAAAGACCCATTGTTAGTCAAAAAAGACGAATATTTTTTAAAGCAACATCGACAATAATTGCTGTTACATATGTTATTTTATCACTATATACATCAAATTTTGTTTCCAACAGTTTATTATTTAGTCTATTACTGGAGAATATATTTATTTCTCCTTTAACATATAAAATTTTTAAATTGCCATATAATAATTATTTAACATATATGGAAAATATGAGAAAGGAGGATTTACATGTTAGCTGATTTATTAGAATTCCTTGGAACATTAGCTGGTGGTACCGCATCACAAGCTTGCTTCTTTTTATTTGTAGATGAGCCAGAATGTCCAAAAAGTTTAATAAAATAGAACTCAAATGAGTTCTTTTTATTTTAGTATTTCTAATACTTGCGTAAATTCATCTCCATTAATTTCATGATGTGTTTTTAGATTTTTGTTTTTATCTGTCAATTTTTTAACTAATGATAAACCATATCCATGTTTGCCACCTTTTGTACTATAACCAACTTTATAAATATCGCTTTTATCAACAGCTGTATCGAAAATGTTGGTTATTGATATTTTAAGTTTTTCATCTTCCATAAACATTTCAATAATGATGTATTTTTCATCGAGATTTTCTACTTCTTCAATGGCATTATCCAGAAATATTCCAATAATCTTACATATATCTAGTAATGTGGAATCACCATAATCTGAAAGTTCAATAGTTCTTACCTTTCTAGCAACATCAAGTTCACATTCAATATTTTTGTTTTGCATAACTAACATTTTTGAATAAATTAAGCCACGTAAACCACCAGAAGGAATGATGCTCGTTTCATGCATAAGGTTAGAATTGTCTTTTTCTTTATTATCTAATATTGCGTCGATAAAACTTGTAACTTTCTTATTTTTAGTCATATTCCTAATAGCTAATAAATGATTCCTATTTTCATGATTATCAACACGATAATTATTTAAAACATCTTCAAACTCCTTTAAGCTTAAAATACTGCTATTATATTTTTCATATATTTTATAGTAATCATCTTTTGCTTTAAAAAACATAAAAACTAATGCAAAAGAAATCAAAGAAATAGTTATTGACATAATCATTAAAATTCGAGAATCAACGCCATAAAAAACATTGAATCCAAATATACTGTAAACAAAAATACCAATAACTGATAAGAATAAAACCGTTGGCTCTTCAAGCTTTAATATAGCTGCAATTAATTTCTCATATATCAATCTAAAAAAGCGTAGTTTATATAGAAAAATGGATATGAAAGATATTATAAAATTCATAACCATACTACCAAAATAATTGCTAACGTAAAAATCTACTTTATTATTTAGAATAGCGAGCATGACAATAGATACTGTACCTTCGGAAATTAAATAGATCAATTGTGTTATGACAGGTCCAATAATAGATAATCGAATGTCTGTCTTAAAATATAACTTATGAATAACAATGAAAACCAAAGTCATATTAATAATTTTTATAATTGGCATCACATTGAAATAGTTAATTAATGTAGCAATATCAGTTATTAAAATATATGATATTGTTCTTTTACTTTTCCAATCTATTCTAACATTTAAAATATCACTCCACATATAAAAAACAATTATTACCATACATAGAGCAACAATAAAATTAGCAACCATTTACTTAATCACACTTTCTATGTATTTTTTAGAAACAATGGATATCGTTATATTATTATCAAAGGTAATATGCATACCTTTAATATCAATTGTCGCAATTCTTTTTTGATTAACATAACATGAGCGATGAACTTGTATAAAATCAGAAGGTAATTGACTAACAATATCTTGCATATTCATTTTGATTCGATAAGTTCGATTATCACAAACGACAATCGTTTCTCTTGCTAAAGTATCTCTTGTTATATATAGTATCTTATCTAGTTCAATATTGTAGATATTACCTTTAGAATTTAAGCGAATAATTCGTTTTTTCCCAACTAATTTTAAAGCAATATCTAAGCTTTCCGTCAGTTTATTTTTCAAATTATCAAACTTATTGATAAAGTTTAAACACATTAGGTTTTTCTTAGCAATAATACGGCTCAAATCATCATGTCCTGTTAAAAAAATAATTACACTTTCATAGTCATTGCGTCTAATCTTTCTAGCAACATCAATACCAGACATTGAAGGCGTTTCAATGTCTAATAAGTATATCTTATTAGGTAAATTAGAACTAAGTATCCTCATAAACTCTTTGTTATAATCTTTAAACATATGAACTTGATATTCTAATCCTTGCATATGGCGTTTAACAATTCTTTCAATTTTATTAGCATCCATTAAATTATCATCACAAATAATTATGTTTATCATAAGAAAAAGGGAAAATTAAGCAATTTTCCCCCTCCTAAAATGTTTATCATAATTATATTTAAACTATAAATCTTTATCATTTAATGGATTTAGAAAAAGCCATCTTATAACTAATAAAATAAT
>CANRAJ010000091.1 GCA_947628545.1 uncultured Bacilli bacterium
CCTTCTAAAGGAAAATACAAATCTTCATCTAAAATACTTTCATCGATAAACCAATAATCCGTAATCAAATTTTGTAAAAAACTTGGATCCTTTAAAGTATTATAAATATCTTCTTCCTTAAAACCAAAGGTTTTAGCTATTTGGGTAACATACTCACTTAACCGCATGCCTTCAATAAAAGTTATCCGGTAAGTATCAGCTGAACCGCCATAACTTAATTCATTTATGATTTCTTTTGTACTCATATTGGGTTTTAAAATAAAAGTACTGGCTTGAATGGTATTTTTATGTAATTTAACATAAATATACGTAGCCCAACGACTCTTAATTAAACCGGCATCGGCTAAATTATCAATTACTTTTTTGGTTGGTGTACCACTTTCTACCACAAAAGTTACCTCTTTAGTACTTTTGGAAACTTTCGTAAGGGCCGTTAAATACCAAATGATGCCACATAAAATAATAACAAGTAAAACAGCAGGGATGATAATTAATAATTTCTTTTTTTTCATTTTTCTTCCTCTTTATTCTTTCCTTCTTTATCTACTTTACTAAGTAAATCACTAAGTAATTCTAACTTTTCTTCATCATTTACGGGTTTAATTAAAACATCTTCCCCTTTGTTTTCTAGTAAACCTGCGTAAACAATGATATCCCCCACATCATTTTTTTCATTATTCGTATATAAAATATAGGTTCCTAAATTATCTTTCATATCAACGCGAAGTAAGATATTAAACCGTTCTTTTTTTCCATTGATATCAATTTCAATTTGATTATTTGCTAATTCATTTTTCTTCATTTTTTCGTCCTTTTAAATAATTTTCGAGAATGATACTGGCGGCCACCGCATCAACAACATTTTTTTCTTTTATATGCTTGTTGCCCGTGGCTTTTAAAATATTTAAGGCCTCAACCGTTGATAATCTTTCGTCCACGAAATGGATATTTACGGCTATGTTTTGCAAAAGATCAGCAAAAGCCATACTCCTTTTGGCAGCTTCCCCTAAGGTATTATCCATATTCTTGGGTAAGCCCAAAGCAATATCGGTAATATGATACTCTTCGATAATTAAATTAACCGCTTTAATTAAATAAGCATAATCACCTATGGGATAATTTATGACCTTCAAGGGCGTTGCTAAAATATTTTGGGGATCACTAACCGCTACCCCTAAAGTTTTAGTCCCTAAATCTAAACCTAAAACACGCATTTTATCTTCCCAAATAAGCATTGATTAGAGCTGATAATACTTCCCGTCGTTCAAATTTATTAATCTTTTTTCGGGCCTCATTATAAGAAGTTATATATTTATCATCACCCGTTAGAAAATAACCCACTAATTGATTCGCCGGATTATATCCGCGTTCATCCATCGCTTCCACTATTTCATTTAAATTAATTAAGATTAATTCTTGGCGTAATTCTTTCACATTAAAAATGCTTGTTTTATCCATATTATCACTCCAACAATTACAATTTTATCATTAAATGAAAGGTAAAGCAAGTTTTCTCCTTGCTTTACCTAACTATTTCTTTTTCCGTTTTAAAACATAATTTTCGGCTTTATTAAAGATAATTGGTTGAAAAAGAGCATAAAGTTTACTATCCCGATGTTCTTCAATAATAACTTTAAATTGTTGATCATGAGTAATCTCATAATAAGTCCCCATAAAAATTAGTTTTAAAAAAGTTCGTTCTTCAACTAAACCCTCATTAAAGATATCACTAGCCATAAAACGGATTTCCCCTGTTAAAAATTCACCATAATCTTTAATATTCGTAGAGTCTTTTATTTTAGCAATTTCATTTTCTAAATTATTTTCATTAATTAAACAATACTCGGGCATATCCAAAGCATATATTAATCGGCTTTTAGCGTGGGCTAAGATGGGTTTAAGGCCATAGTTATTAATATAACTATTTAATCTTTTTAAAAAGATTAAATAAAATAATTTTCGATCATCATCAAAGATAGCCGTATCCATATCTTCAGTGAATGAATTATTTTCTTCATCTTCATAATCAATATTAGATTCACTGCTTTCATCCATATAAGCAAGTTCTTCATAATCTTCTTCATCGTAATCAAAATCTGTTGAATAATCACAGGCCATTTTGGCTAAATAAATATCTTCAATAAAATCAAACACTTTTTCTTCGGCTAAAGAACCATCACCAAAAATCGCAAATTGAAAGTCATCGTAAATACGATCTTCAATGTCTAAAAGCGAATTGTCCGGAGCAAAAAACTCACTCTCTTCCCATCTTTTCTTATCAATAGGTGGATGATAATTACTTGTTCTATGCTCCTCTGTTTCCATTTTCATAATGAATGCGACATTTTTAAAGGCCTCAACCACATAAGTAGGCATTCCTTCTAACCATTTAAGGAAATTACTTCGCATTAAATAGCCATGAATAATGTCACTTCTTTTTTCCTCTTTAATGGCCTTTTCTAATAGTCGTTCACACTTTAAATAATTTTGAAGAAATTTTTCAATCGAATTAATTTTTAAAGTATCTAAAGAAGAACGAAATTCTAGAGGCGTTTCAAAACGCAATCCTAAATTCGCATCCGTTTTTTCCTGTTCTTCTAAACGCATTAAAGTTTCATATGTAACGTCACTGCGGAGCATAAGATAATCATTAGTAATCATAAAATATTGATCATATTTTTTTAAAAAATCAATTAAAAAATCAGCATTAGTCGCAAAGGAAATTTGGCCTTGCCATTTATCAACTTGGGCCTCATAATAATAAGGTATATTGTATTCATCATTATAGATTGCTAAAACTTCTTCCAAAATATTATCAATAAAGTCTTCTAAAATATCTATTTTAATGCCATCACGATTTTCATATTTTTTAATAAGCATTAAAGCAGATATTATTAAATAATTATAAGGTACAACTATTTCCATAACCAAACTCCCAATCTCCTAATAAAAATAATAACCCTATTTTTTAGAAATGTTGTGTTAAACATTATGACTGATTAATGTATTCGGCATAAGCGACATTTAAATCAATAGGCATTTTAATAGA
>CANRAJ010000092.1 GCA_947628545.1 uncultured Bacilli bacterium
ATATAAAAATATAAGTAAAATCCGATCAGGAATAGAAGGAATGCCATCAGTACTAAGAAGAAAATATAAAATAGATAGAAGAGGTAGAAAAGGACTACCTTATCTTAGTATGGTATATTCTGCCTCAATATTAGCAATAAATATAAAAAGAACAGCAAAATATCAAAGGAAAAAGATAAAAGAAGCTCAAGAAAATATCGAAATAACGAAAATACTAACAAAAATTTCAAAAATAATAAATTTGAAATTTTTTTATGTCAAAAAATCCGATTATGCTTTTTAATATTTTACTTTTTGGGGCTTGACCATATATATATATATATATAATTAAAGGGAAAATAGGTGATAAATATGAAACACAATTTTCCTTTTTTAATTGCTATGTTATTATTTTTTATGTCATTATGTGTTAATTTTTATCAATATCATAATCCTAGGACTATAATATTAGAATCAACCCACCAAAAAATAGAATCATCTAGGATGATTAGTATGATGTTAGAAACGGAAACTGGTAAATATGAAGAAAGTAAGAATAATTCGTGGCCAGATAATCGTTATGTTTATAATGATAAATTAAGTAATTGTGAAAACGGAAGTAAATTAATTTGGGATGAGAATGCTCGAAGTGTAAAAGTAAATGCTACGAGCAGTGATAAATGTTATCTTTATTTTGATCATAAAGAATTTAGCAAATATATCCTAAATTTATACCAAAAAGATGGCGATAGTAATATATATTATCATGATAAAACTGGTAATTACGAAAATAGTAGCCTAGAAGCTGGAGATTTATCTTATCGCTATAGTGGTTCAAGTGAAGCAGTTAAAAATTATGTTTGTTTAGATGGAACTAGCAAAGATGGATCTTGTCAAAGTGGCGATGCTGATTTATATCGGATAATCGGTTTATTTAAAAATGATCAAGATCAATATGAAATAAAATTAATTAAATATGATTATGCTACGAAAGATGTATTAGGTGATAATGAAACCGCTCCCGGGGGATCCTATAGCGGCAATTATAATGGCGGTAGTAATAATTATCAAGGAAATGCTGATAATTACGGTAATATAGCCAGCTATGCGTGGAACAATTCTCATGGAACAGGTGAAGATGACTTAAATACCAATATGTGGCAATATAGTAATTTAAATAAAATAAACTTAAATTATTATTTAAATAATTATTTAAGCAAAGTAACAGGACTGAGTGAACATGTAACGATGCATAAATGGACAACTGGGGGAGTCACTTATGTAAGTTCTGATAATGCTCAACAAGTATATAATAAAGAATTAGGATCAGAAAAAATTACCACAAGCAATACAAATTGTTATTCAGAAAATGATTATCAAACAGCAATTCCTTGCCAGGAAAGTGATTTAACATATAATGCTAAAATCGGTTTAATGTATGTTAGTGATTATGGTTATGCAGCTGATCCAGAAAATTGGAATATTAATTTAAGTTATGGTGGTTATGATCAAGAAAGCATAAGAGTTAATAATTGGCTATTTATGGGATTAGCTGAAGGAACTATTTCTCGAAGCTCAGGTTTAGGAAGAGTATCACGCTTTATCAATGCTTCTGGCGCAGCCGGTAGTAGTAACCAAAATATGGCAACAAATTTGGCAATACGACCAGCATTTTATCTTATTTCAGATACTAAATTAGTTAACGGAGATGGCAGTAAGACAAATCCTTTTCGCCTTTCCTGGAATTAAATAATAAGAAAATCACTAACTAACAAAATTAGTGATTTTTTATGATATAGCGTACACACGAACAAATATTTGTAAAAAATTATTGACAAATTAATTTTAGTAAAGTAAAATAAAGATGTATCAGAGTAAAACTAAGGAGGAAAAATGAAAGCAACTAAAGATATAAAGGATAAAGATAAAGCATTAGAACAAGTTTTAGCCGACATTGAAAAACAATTTGGGGCTGGAGCTATAATGCGTTTGGGGGAAGAAGAACATCAAAAAATCGATGTTGTTTCTAGTGGATCAATGGCAATTGATATTGCTTTAGGTGTTGGTGGTTATCCAAAGGGAAGAATTATTGAAATATTTGGCCCTGAATCAAGTGGGAAAACAACTGTTGCTTTACAAGCCATTGCTGAGGTGCAAAAACAAGGCGGAAGGGCGGCATTTATTGATGCCGAACATGCGCTTGATCCAGTTTATGCTAAAAATTTAGGTGTTGATATTAATGAACTTTTATTGAGTCAACCCGATACGGGCGAACAAGCCCTAGAAATATGTGAGGCTTTGGTGAGAAGTGAAGCCGTTAATTTAGTCGTTATTGACTCTGTGGCTGCTTTAGTACCCCAAGCCGAAATTGATGGGGAAATGGGCGATGCTCATGTTGGTCTTCAAGCTAGATTAATGAGCCAAGCCTTAAGAAAATTATCTGGGACAATGAATAAAACAAAAACAACAGCAATTTTCATTAACCAATTAAGAGAAAAAGTTGGGGTAATGTTTGGTAATCCGGAAACGACACCCGGTGGTCGGGCTTTAAAATTCTATTCTAGTATTCGTTTAGATATTAGACGGGGCGAACAAATTAAACAAGGTGATCAAGTAATTGGTAATCGTACTAATATTAAAGTCGTTAAAAATAAAGTGGCACCACCATTTAAAACGGCATCTGTTGATATTATGTATGGGGAAGGTATTTCTCGCGAAGGAGAAATTGTTGATATTGCCAGCGATTTAAGTATTATAGATAAAAGTGGTGCATGGTATTCTTACAATGGCGAAAAGATTGGTCAAGGTAAAGAAAATACTAAAATATATTTAAAGGAAAATCCTGATTTATGCGCGGAAATTACCCAAAAAATTCGGGAACATTATAATTTCGATAGCGATAAACCGAAAGATACTAAAGTCAAAGAAGAACGTTGAGGATACAATGTTCTTTTTTTAATCTGTTAAGATTTTTTTAAAATGTCAGTTTTAATTTGCATCGGTAATTAAAAAGATAAGCAACAAAGATAAACTTTGTT
>CANRAJ010000093.1 GCA_947628545.1 uncultured Bacilli bacterium
ATAGTTCTTATGGAAGTTCTAGTTATATTGTGAATAGTTATAATATAGGTGATTTAAAAAACAATGTTGATTCGACAAGTGCTGATTTGGGCGGGATAATAGGTGATATATATTCAAATGCTACCTCCGAAAGCATAAATAATTATATTATAAATAGTTATAATTTTGGAAATATAGATGGTACGACTAATAATTTGGTAAGTGGGATATTTAATAATTATAATGCAAATGTTGTAGTAGATGAATTATATATTAACAATGTTTATAATGCGGGTAGTTTAACAGGAACAACCAAAGCCGGGTTAGGTAATTTATCAGCAACAGCAAATTATATAATAAATAATGCTTATTATGAAAATAGCGTAAGTGCAAGTAATGTGGCGGGAGTAGAAGGAACAGCAATGGCTATGACTGCGATGAAAAGTCAAACTTTTGTTGATACTTTAAATAATAATTTAGCAACAATTAATTTAGGAACAACTTTAAAAGAAATAGTTACAAGTGGTTTAGTTGGATGGAAATTAGGTAGCGATAATATTCCAACTTTTGATGAAGGAAAAGCATATTTTCCATTTACCGGTAATTATCAAGAATTTGAAGTTCCAGAAAAAGGAAATTATCAAATAGAACTATGGGGTGCCAGTGGAGGTAGTAAGGCAGCGGATGCTGTAGGAGGTAAAGGTGCTTATACAAGTGGCATAATAAATCTTGAAAAAGATGAAAAATTATATGTATATCCCGGGGAAAATCTTACCTTTGTTTCTGGTACTTGTAGTTTAGGAGCCAATTATTCCATCTTTAATGCTGCGCGCGCAAGCAGTTGTGCTGGTGGCGGAGGTGCTACGGATGTTAGACTTATAGGTGATGAATGGGATAACTTTGATAGTTTAAAATCACGAATCATGGTTGCTGCCGGCGGTGGAGGAGCATATTATTCTGGCAAAGGCGGAGATGGTGGCGCCATAAACGGAATTGATGGTGTTGGTGTGGGAAATTATCCTGATACTGTACCTTATGCTGGCAAAGGTGCTACTCAACAAGAATATAGATTCGGCGTTTCCAAAGGGGCAACTTGCCTTTCCGGAAGTGGTTACTATGCTGGTCAAGAGGGCCAAGGCGGTAATGGTGGCGGCGGTTCATCCTTTATCTCAGGTTATCCTGGATGTAATGCCATTGATGCCAAATCAACAAGTGGCAATATTGTAGCCACTAATCAACCAATTCATTATAGCGGTAAAAAGTTTTTTTCATCATTTATGTTGGCTGGCAATAGTTCTATGCCAAGTCCAAACGGGGGAATGGAAACAGGTCATAGTGCTAGTGGATTTGCCAAGATAACTTTAGTAAAAAATGTTATTCCGGATTTAAGTGGTAATGGTAATCATGGTTTAGATTATGCTGTAGAGAAAACTAATGAAGGATATACCACAAGCAATAGTAGTCAAACCGGTTATATAGATATGGGACTAGTCAACTATGATTTTAAAGACTCCTTATCATTTGTAACAAGAGTAAAATTAAATAATATAGATGGTTATCAAGAAATTATGGGCAATTGGGAAAACGCGGGAGGAGGATTTGTTTTAACTGATGGAAAAATACAATTTATGCAGTATTCCTCAGAAACGAATCCACCAAACTATTATAATTCCGGAGTTAGTAAAACAATAATTGAGACTAATAAATGGTATACAGTAGTAGGAACCTATGATGGTAGTAAGATAAAATTATATATTAATGGTAATGAAGAAAATAGTGGTAATATGAGCGGTAAGGTTAAGCCTAGCCCTAATCCATTTTTGATAGGTGGTAATCCCAATGGGACACCAGGAAATTTAATTATTCCTAATAAAACATATACCACCTTTAGTGATGTATTAGTTTTTGATCGAGCATTAACGGCTGAAGAAATAAGTAAAAATTATCGAGAAGTTCCAAATCCAGAAAATAAAGATGATTTATTACTATGGTATAGATTTAATTAAAAATGTAAAATTTGACTTTTTAAATGATTTAATTTATTATGATTTTAGGAGGTAACTTTCATGAAGAAAAAACAAATAGTTGATTTAGTTATTGCGGTATTTTTAATTTTAGGGGGTTCATTACTTTTAGTTTTACCAATCTTTCATTTTGTTAATGTTAAAGTTATTTTTATGAGTATTTTAGGAGCCTATGGGTTATTGAATTTATGTCAATTTTTATTAACAAAAGAAGCCAAAGATTATGAGGGCTTATTTACCACGATTGCCTCTTTAATTACTTTAATTGTGGTTTGGCGCTTAGATATTGCCAAAACTCCTTGGTATTTGGCTTTATCTTTATTTATTTGGATTATTATGATGTCTTTAATTAAATTAAAAAAGGCGGATTATTATCATGATCGCCATAGTACGATTTGGATTCTGCGGATTATTGATTTAATTTTATTTATTCTAACCGGCTTACTTGCTACTTTAAACTTATATTATGAAGCCGATATTCAAGTTTTAGTTTTAGGTTTCTTCTTCTTAATTCATGGCATGTTGGAACTTACCGATCCTTTAACAATTTATTTAACGAGCCAAAAGAAATAGTTATTAAATTAATTTTATCCTCATATAATTTTTTGAAAGAGGGTAATAAAATATGGAAGTTTTAAAAGTTTCATCAAAATCTAATCCTAGTAAAGTTGCGGGAGCGATTGCCAATATCTATCGGGAAACGGGTAGTGTGGAAATTCAAACAGTCGGAGCAGGATCACTAAATCAAGCCATTAAAGCAATAGCGATTTGTCGTGGTTTTGTTGCCCCCACGGGAGATAATTTAGTAGTTATCCCGGCCTTTAATGATATTATGATTAATGGCGAACAAAAGACAGCTTTAAAACTTATTGTCGAAAATAAAAATTAACAACGGAAAAGTTGTTTTTTTATGAATTAATTTGAGTTTAGGTAAAAAAATAGTTGACAAGAAAAAAGATGAAAATGTGGAAAACTTTTTCATCTTTTTATATCCAA
>CANRAJ010000094.1 GCA_947628545.1 uncultured Bacilli bacterium
TTTTTTAAGAAATTTACAAAAAACACTTGTAAAAGCTTAGAAAGTCACAGATTTTTTTAAAAAAACTCGCAAATCTAGATAGTATATTGGTTTGCAGTTATTTCAGAAAAAAGTTGTTAAAAACACCATTTTTTCAAAGTGGGAGAAATATATAAAAAATATTTACTTTTTAGATTTTAATTTCCTATTTTATATCAATTTTAATACCAAAAGTGGGAAAAATTATTTTTGCATAATTTATCTGTGAATAGTAACGGGTTTTCAAATAATAAACATAAAAAAAGATTTTTGAAGTAAAATATCAAAAACTCTTTTTAATTAAATTTATACCATAATAATAAATCATCTTTATTGACCGGATTGATTTCCCCAGCATAATTATTTTTTACCTCTTCTTCAGTTAAGGCTCGATCAAATATTAATGCTTCACTAAATGTAGTTTTAGCTGGGTGATCAATTATCAAATTATTCTGTGCATCAAAGTTAGAATTTCCTCCTAAAACAACTGGAACTTTACTTGGTTTTATTCTACCTTGTAAATCTTTACTAACAACTGCGCTACCATTTATATATACTTTTAATTTATTATTATCGTATACCCCGGCAATTGTATACCAAGTATTCGGTATGAGAGTAGGTATGTTTACTCCTGTATTGAACCATGCCGGAGGATTTAAATCTAAATTAAACAAGGAACAATATACTTTGCCTTCATTAGAAGCCAATCCCACTCCGGCGCTTTCAAAATTATTCATAAATTCTTGAAAACCATCAATACTTCTAAATTTTACGCGAGTTATAAAAGAAACATCTGTACCAAAATCATAATTTTCTAATCCCATATTAATAAAACTATTTTGCTCAGTATTATTAGTCTCGATTCCTTCACTAGTTAATACTGCACCATAATTTAAACCATGATTACCATTACCACTTAAATCAGGAAAATCGTTAGCATATGTCGGAATATTATCTTTTCCCAATTGCCAAAACCTTAAAGAATATTTATTTAAACTGCTATCTATATCGTTCAAATTAATGGTTATCAAATTTCTATTTAAAATATCGACAAAATCTTGATTTTTCATAGCGGTAATTGCCATTGCTGTTCCTCCAACTCCCGACACATTACTAGCACTTACACTATTTTCATAATAAGTATTCTCAATTACTTTCATTTCATTTAATGTATTGCTTGCTGAATTTATATATATGCCCCCAACTATATTTTTTTCAGAAGTTATTTTACCTATATTAAATGAATTATAAGAATAATAACTATTACTATAATTATTATTAGGTGATGAAAATAAGCCACTAGCAACATTATTGGCTTTAATTGCTCCAGCATTATAGACGTTTATTGCATACAATGAGCCACCGGCATCCTCATATGCAATACCAGAGGATGCTTGTGATACTAATCCCGTATTACCTGAAATAGTACCTATATTATAACTATTTATAATAAAGATTTTAGAATTATAATTATAGCCTATAATTCCAGATGGTGTCGTCATATTTGTGCCTGCCGATATGGTTGTCGTTACATCTCCGGTATTATAACATTTATCAATAATTGTAGAATTAATACGACTAGCTATTTGACCAACTAGGCCACCTGTTTTAGTACCATTAGTTAGTTTTCCACTATTATATGAATTAGAGATTACAGCATTATTTCCTTTATCAATTTTGCCAATTAATCCCGCAACATATATATCCAGATTCTTCGTATAACTAGTGCGTTCATTTCTAAGTTCTCCGGTATTATAGCAGTTCTTTAAATATACATCACCGAAAATCATGCCAATAATTCCCCCTACAGAAGATGTTTCTTCGGTTTCTCTGTTAACAAATATTGTCCCCTCATTATGGGAATTAGTTATTTCAGTAGAATTAGTATTAGTATCATCTCTTCCCAAAATTCCTCCAGCATGCATCCCTTTGTTATTGACAATCGTTCCATAATTAATACTATCACTTACAACTAAAGTACCACCATTAACTCCGACTATTCCCCCGGTATTATTCCCATTATTTATACTTCCTTTATTGGCACAATTAGATATTTTTGTTATACCTTCAACTGATCCGACAATTCCACCAACACTAAAATTACCAACTTGACTCGTAATATTTACTAAATTATGACAATTATTAATTGTGGAATTTTTGCTATGTCCTGCAATTCCACCAGTATCAGCATATTTAGTGGTTTCAATTGTTCCCGTTATTTTTAAATTTTTAACTACGGCATTATTTATGACACCAAAGAAACCTATAAACATATTTTCTTTGTCATTTATAATATGTAAATTTTCGATTGTGTTGTTTAATCCATCAAATGTACCTTGAAATGGAATAGTATAGCCATTTCCAATAGACGTAAAACCACTACCATTAGGATTATTAAGTTCATTATATAAAGTTTCTATTCCATTAACGTTATTGATATTACCATAATCTATTCGATCCGGATTCTCATAATCTTCTCGATTCTTAAAGTCTAAATCTTTTGTTAAGACAATGTATTTGCCAGCATAATTATTACCTTGATTTACTTCATTACTTAAATCTACTAAATCTTCAATAGTTTTAATTTTATAAGGATTATCTTCACTACCCGTGATTTCTTTATCAAAATATAACCAACATTTTTCACTACCTTTAGTTGTTAAACTAACCTTTTTAGTTTCTTCATTATAACTTAGTTTACTATTATTAGTACAATAACTTTTTTCCTCATTTAAAATATATTCTTCACTCCAAGTATTTTCTTTAGCCTTAACATATTTTCCCTCTTCATCTTCTAACATAATACTTAAAAAGCTATTTTTCGTTTCTTTTGGTTCTTTTATTCCATAATGAAAAGATAAGAAGGTTATTCCTACTGCCAAAATAAAAGTTAAAATAAATGTTAATGTTATTTTCCGTTTTATCATTAACGCCTACTTTCC
>CANRAJ010000095.1 GCA_947628545.1 uncultured Bacilli bacterium
CCATCTACATCTGTTTTATAATCTAAACCATCTATTTGAGTTAATTCTCCTTTATCGTCTGGTTGAGTGACAGTTAGAATTAATTCTGGTACTTTAGTTGTATGAGTTTCGTCTGGGGCTACTATCTTTCCATCTTCTTCTTTTCCTTCTAAAATTTCTCCTTCGGAATTTTTAAAATTAGTATATCTTAATTCATTTTTATCAATATTTAAATAAACATAATAATTATCATGGGCATTATTGGTCGCATTATTAGCGATTAAGGTTGCTGTTCCAGTTACGCCATCTCCTACACTAATATTTCCTTCATTAAAGTTATCCATATTAGCCGTAATCATAATATCACTTTTGGCATTTTCTTCATCTTGTACTTGATCTGATGTTATATTTTTATCATTTAAGGAAAATGATAAGACATCCGTAGTACCTGATTCAGCATTAATATTAACATCCTTTTTACCAGTGTTTTGACTAGCAAAGAAAGCATAAGTGGCACCAACTACTACCAAGGATAAAGTAACAATAGCAATCAAAGTTAAGATTAAGGTTTTCTTTTTAGTTTCCTTTCCTAGATTATTTTTTTCTTCATTCATTACCACGACACTCCTTTATTTTTTATATTTTTATTATACATCTAAATAGATGTAATATCCAGACATAAGAAAAAATATTTTTTTCCTATCTTCCCTTTTATTTTATATATATATATATATTGTCAAGGCATTTGTGGATTTTTTAGATAACTTGACGTCAAGTAAAGGATTTTATGAACGATTTATAATGCTTTAATTTCTCGTTTATTTTTATTTATTTTATTTTCAATATTTACTCTTTGGACAACAAAAAGCATAATTAAGGCATTCATGGTAAAACTACCCCCATAACTAAGTAAAGGAAGCGGAACTCCCGTTAAAGGAATAAGGGCTAAAATACCTAGTAAATTAATTAATATATGGAGGGCTAAATACCAAAATGTCCCATATGCTAAAATTGAACAACGTAAAGTTTCGGCTTGTTTTGCAATTCTTAAAATCCGGTATAACATATAACCGTAACCAATAATGATAATTATGCCAATGATTAAACCTAATTCTTCGACTACAATGGGAAAAATAAAATCGGTATGACTTTCTGGTAAATACATATACTTTTGGGTCGAATTACCTAAACCAACACCTAAAAGACCCCCATTGTTAATTGCAATAAAACCATTGCAAACTTGATAACCAGTGGCTTCTTGATAACGAGTACAGGGCTTTTGAAAAGTTAACCGACTTAGTTGCGTGCTATTTAAAAAGCCCTGGCCGGTATAAAGTAAAACGGCTACGCCAATAATCCCGGCAATAGCAATAATTTTAATAACCCGCATAATATTACTTTGGACAGTCGGAATACTAATAAAAATTAAAAAAGCAATTCCCCCAATAATGGCGGCACTACCTAAATCGGGTTGCATTAAAACTAAACCCGCCACAATAGCCGCAATCCCTAAAGGAATAAAATAAACATAAATATTTTTAACTTTTCGTTTGGCTAAACTCTGATAAAAACAGCCCGAGAAAATGATAATAATACTTTTGGCAAACTCACTTGGTTGTAATTTAAAGGGACCAATTTCAAACCATGAAATAGCATGATTGGTAATCCGCCCTTTAACAAAAAGTAACGGTAAAGCCACGAGTAAAATAATCAAAGCCGGCCAAATAAAAGTTTTATAACTACGGGTTGGTAATTCAATAATAATTAAAAATCCTACAATTAAAGCGGCAATAATAAAAAGTGCTTGTCTTAAGAAAAAATGATAGGGTTCGACATGATAATAAATAACAGAAGAAACACTAGATGCCGAATAGATCATGATTAGGCCTAAAATGCTATAAATAAGAGTTAAGATTAATAAAGGAATATCCATTTTCGCAAATAATTTTCGCATTTTTCCCTACTCTCCTTACGCTAATTTTATCATAAGATTAAGGAAAATTACTACTTTTTTCAAAATTTAGGTATTTTTAATGTCAAAAGTTGACTATTTCGAGTAAATTATAGTAGATACATAAAGGAGGTATAATATATGTATTATTACGGCAATAATGGTTACTATGGCGGCGGCTATGGTGGCTATCAAACAACTCCTTGTTGTGGTGGCGGTTATGCTGGTTACACTAGTGGCTATGGTGCAGGCGCTGCAATATGGATTGTATTATTCATATTATTAGTAATTATCTTAGGTGCTGGTTGGGGTTGGAATAATAACAACAATTTCAACAACTAAGATAAAAAAATAAAATAAGAGAAATATTAAGTTAAAAAAATATTTCTCTTTTTATTTATCGCATATGACCTCATTAACAGCAATATCATGGGCCTCCGGTGCAAAATCAGTAAGACACTTACTATAACATAAACCTAACCGGTCCATTTCGTGTTGGGCTAAAAACTTATCGTAATAGCCACCGCCATAACCAATACGATAACCATTATGATTAAAACAGATGCCAGGAACAAGACAAAGACAATTATGAAAATTAGTTACTTTTTTCTGGGTGGTTGGTTCTAAAATATTTTTAAAACCCGGTTTTAAATCGGCAAAAGAATTAATGTAATAAAAATTCATTTGGCCATTTTCGACTTTGGGAACGGCAACCTTTTTTGTCTTTAACAAGGTATTTATTAAAAAATGAGTATCGACCTCTTCTTTTTGAGATACATAACAAAGAATAGTATCGGCCTTTTGCGCCAAAGGATGATTCAAAACTTTAAAACTGATAATTTTATTCTTTTGGGTGCGACTTTTAATAGCTAATCTTATTTTTAAATATTTTTTGCGGAGCTCTTTTTTCATATAATGATTGTACTAAATTTCTAACGAAAAGTCTATGAAGTAAAACAAGTTTTACTTCACAAAAAAGTACAAAGCGTGTAGAA
>CANRAJ010000096.1 GCA_947628545.1 uncultured Bacilli bacterium
TTATTACTCCCTTTATAATAACTTGTTGGCACATTATTATCGTAGTAGGCACCTCCATTTTCTGGAGTAGCATCGCCCAGTTGTGTTGGCGAAGCATAATCATATTTAATCAATTTCATTTCATATTCGCTTGATTCATTTGGGAAGAAACCTATTATTCGATATAAATCGGCATCACCATTTTGGCATGTTCCATCCTTGCTAGTTCCATCCAAACAAACATAGTTTTTGACCTTTTCGCTTGATCCACTATATCTATAACTATTATCATTGGCATTTAATTCTTCATTGGCTATATTTGAACTTGTTAAAGCAACTGTATTATGATAAATTAAAGCACTATCTTGTTGATAATTATTTATTAAACATTGATCTAAATCTTGACTTTGACATATTGTCCCAATTGTTTTATTAAGTGTTGTTACATCTATTTCATAATTAGTTGATTCTTTATTATTACTATCAATAGCATTGATTATTATTTTATATTGAGTTAGTTCAGTTAAACCAGTAAAGGTATGGGTTGTTTCTTTCTTTGTTATGGTTTTATCAGCTATTATGCCATTATTCGTTTCGATTTGATATCTATAATTACTTATTGGATTGGAACCATCTTCAGTACTTGTCACTTTTACTTCAATGGTATCATAGTTAGTAGCTGTTGCTGTTGCCGTCAATATTTTAGGTAATACATATTTTTCCGTTGCTACTATTTCGGTTGTATAAACATTAGATTTAAAGCCCTCTTCATCGACAACATAACTATAAATTACATAATTAGTATTATCATCTAACTCATTGAAGGTATAAGTTGCTCCGGTTTCGCTTTGATGGTAATCATTAAATTCATCTAAAGAGGCAGTCATTACTTCCCCTTTGTTTTCAATTCCAAACCAATATTCCGATATGGCTTTTGTTCCATCAGTTATATCTAGCGTTGCTGTGATACTATCTGTTGTTTGTTTCGTACTTACGGTATTAATATGGGCTAACTTATAGGCATCTTCTTCTGTTCCTTTTGTCATAACTATTCGCCCATGAAAGGTTCTACCTGTATTATCATTTTGATTACTAGTTTTAAAATTGACTAAGGTAACTTTTACTCCCCAGGTATCTACTTTTACACCTTCATCTTCTTCTCCAACTACTATTTTATATCCTTCATAAATAGTAAAGGCCTTTTGTTTATTGGTTATATCAAAACCACTTACTCCTTCTTGGCCATCTACATTTTCATAATGGTTTAAACCGGGAATATCCTCTATTATTTTTCCATCTGGTCCTGTAACTTCCAGTAATAATTCCGGTGTTTTATTTTCCTTATCAGTATATATTAAACCATTTTCATCAATTACTAAATAAACATTATATTCTTCTTCGGCTGTATTAGTAGCATCATTGGCTCTTAAAGTAGCTTTAGGATTGGTTGTTTGCGATATACTAGACATACCTGAGGCAAAGTTCGATAAATTGGCTATAATATCAATATCAGCACCGGATTCAAAAGTTAATACATCAGTGGTTCCACTTTCCGCATTAATATTAACGTCTTGTTTACCCGTATTTTGGGAAGCAAAGAAGGCATAAGTTGCCCCGACAACAGCGAGTAATAAAACTACGATGGCAATTATAGTTAAAATTATATTTTGTTTTTTATTATTGCTCATATTACTACTCCTTACTTCTATTGTTTCCTATTTTTGATATTTTTATTATACATCTAATTAGATGTAATTTCTACCCATACAAAAAATTTCAAAACTCTACTTTCCCTTTTATTATATATATATATATATATTTGCAAGTATTTAGTATTCTTGGCTAGCACTTTTAGACATTTAAGAAAAAATCATTTATTAAAACTATTTATAAATATTTTACATTTCCAATTGGTATGGATCATTTTCTGTTCCTGATCCACAAGATATTTTAACATCAGTTGATAAATATAGGGTAGGACGTACTGTACTATAACTAAACACACCGGCGCCACCGGCAACACCAGAACTATATATACGTCGAGCATTAAGACAACGTAACGAATCTGGAGAACAAGGCGTAGGATCTCTGGTAATAGACCACTCAAATAATCCTAAATATAACCAATTGCTGGCTTTTACCGCTACATTGTTATAAGATGATGTTAAAGTATCCCAATATTGGGGTAAGGATCCATACAAATAATCACTCATATACATCATTCCCACATTGGCAAAATATGTTAAATCATCGTTTTGATTACATTGTCTTGCCGATTGATTACTTGCCAGTGATCCATCTTGAGTATAACAATTTTCACTACTTTCAGTTAATTTATTGCCTCCTAATTCGTAATCATATACCGATTTAGCATCATCCCCGTTCCACGCTGGTCCCACTTGCCATTCATGTTCGACAACCATTGTCTTATATGGTTCTTTAATATTGTTAAAATAAAATTTATTTAAATTTACTTTGTTCAAATTACTTTCTTTCCACATATTAACATTAGTATTATCATTTAGATTTAAGTGAGCACTATCAGTGCTATTCCAATAATAAGTAGCTAAATTATCCCAATTTTGTCTTTGATAATCAGCTTTTGATCCGCTAAAACTTGTTTTACATTCTCCTTGATATGCGCTGCCAGGTATAGTTTCATCTCCTAAATCTTCTTTAGTTGCGGCATCAGCTTTTATTATTTTCATTTCATATTTATTGTCTTTGTTTTTAAATAGCCCAATAATCCGATATAAATATTTATATCCTGCATTATTAGGATTGCTTGAACATTCTCCCCCAAAACATACATAGTTTTGAACATTCTCACTGGCACCACTATAACGATAAGATTCATCATTCGTACTTAATTCTTTATTAACTAAACCTATTTTATTTAAATAATTCGTTTGATGATATATTAGATTTTCGTCAGTTAAGGTT
>CANRAJ010000097.1 GCA_947628545.1 uncultured Bacilli bacterium
TTAAAATTAATGGAAGATTTATTTGGTCATAGTATTGATTATGAAAAATCGAAACCCACTAATTCGGAGTTTTTAACTACAATTGCGGATCGGATAAAATTAAATAATCAAGTATTAAAAGTTTAAAAATGGGTCTAACCATTTTTTTATTGCAAGAGCTTAAATTAATCTTTAAAGCCCGAGAAATATGGCTTTTTAGTTTTCTTCTAAAGGGTTTTGTGTTACAATATTTGGGTAAGGAGAAATGGACATTATGGGATTTTTAAGAAAATTATTAGATTCAGAATATAAAGAATTAATGCGGTTTGAAAAAATTGCCCAAGAAATTGAAGCATTAGAACCGGAAATGCAGGGCTTAAGTGATGCCGAATTAAAAAATAAAACGGCGGAATTTAAAAAAGTTTTAGCCGATGGGGGCTCTTTAGAAGATGTTGTAGTTCCGGCTTTTGCAGCCGTTCGGGAAGCCGCATTTCGGACAATTGGTGAAAAACCATTCCATGTGCAAATCTTAGGTGGTTTGGCTATTCATTATGGTAATATTGCCGAAATGAAAACTGGTGAAGGTAAAACTTTAACGACAACAATGCCGGCTTATTTAAATGCCTTAGAAGGTAAAGGGGTTCATGTTATTACAACTAATGAATACTTATCTATGCGGAACGCAGAATGGATGGGACCAGTTTATGAAGCCCTAGGAATGACCGTGGGTATTAATTTAAGAGATTTAAGTACCGAAGAAAAAAAGGCCGCTTATGATGCCGACATTACTTATTCAACGAATAATGAGGTTGGCTTCGATTACTTAAGAGATAATATGGTTGTCCAAAAAGAACAAAGAGTGCAACGTCCTTTAAACTTTTGTATTATCGACGAAGTTGACTCTATTTTAATTGATGAGGCGAGAACCCCTTTGATTATCAGTGGTGGGCGGTTTAATTCCAATAATTTATATGTTGATGCCGACAGGGTTGTTAAAAAATTAAAAGAAGAAGACGATTATACCATTGACTTAAAAACTAAAAATGTTTCCCTAACCGAAAATGGTAGTAAAAAAGTCGAAAGCCTAATGCATATTCAAAACTTATATGATTTGGATAATACGGTTTTAGTTCACCATTTAAATCAAGCCTTAAAAGCCAATTATGGTTTTAAGAAAGATATCGATTATGTCGTGCAAGATGATGCCATTATTATTGTCGATCAATTCACCGGGCGTCTAATGCATGGGCGGCAATTTTCCGAAGGACTTCATCAAGCAATTGAAGCCAAGGAAGGTGTTACCATAAATACCGAAACGAAAACTATGGCCACAATTACCTTCCAAAATTTATTCCGGATGTATAATAAATTATCCGGAATGACAGGTACCGCCAAAACGGAAGAAGAAGAATTTCGGAATATTTATAATATGTATGTTATTTGTATTCCAACCAATAAACCCGTTATTCGGGAAGATTTAGCGGATTTAGTTTATTCTAATGAAAATGGGAAATATAAAGCCATTATTAATACGGTAAAAGCCATTCACGAAACCGGGCAACCAATTTTGATTGGGACTATTAGTGTTGAGGCCAATGAAAGATTGAGTGCTTTACTTAAGAAAAATGGTTTAAAACATGAGGTATTAAATGCCAAAAATCACGAACGCGAAGCGGAAATCATTGCTCATGCGGGCGAAAAAGGGGCTATCACTTTGGCTACGAATATGGCTGGTCGGGGAACCGATATTAAATTAGGCGAAGGTGTTAAAGAACTAGGTGGTCTATTTGTTATGGGAACTGAAAGACATGAATCTCGCCGGATTGATAACCAATTAAGAGGTCGTTCCGGCCGACAAGGGGACCCTGGTAAAAGTCAATTCTTTGTTTCTTTTGACGACGATTTAATGCGGCGGTTTGGAACCGAAAGAATTAAAACAATGTTAATGAATTTGGGGTTGACGGACGATCAAGCCATTAGAAGCAAATCCTTAACAAAGAGTATCGAAACGGCCCAAAAGAAAGTGGAAGGAAATAACTATGATATTCGGAAGAGCTTGCTAGATTATGATAATGTTTTAAATGAACAAAGAGAAATAATTTATGCGCGGCGAAACGAAATCTTAGATCAAGATAGTATTCACGAAAGAATATTAGAAATATTTAAAAATGTTGTTGATACTTTAGTGGATAATCATATTCCCCCAGAAAATTATTTAACCGAAGCCGATAAGGAAGACATTATTGAATATGTCAATACGAACTTTGTAAAAGGCAAGGCCATTTCTTATAAGGAAATTGAAAACTTAAAAGAAAATGAATTAAAAGAAATTTTAGAAGATAAAATTATTAAAGATTACGAAAAGAAAATGGTGGCAACACCTGTTATGAATGAATTTGAAAAGGCCATTTCTTTAAGAGTAATAGATTCTAATTGGGTTGAACACATGAGTGCTATGGAACATTTAAAAGAAGGTATCGGGTTAAGGGGTTATTCACAAGTTAATCCAGTTCAAGCATATACCATGGAAGGTTTTGAAATGTTTGATAATCTTTTAAATAAAATTGATAGTGATATTGCTACATTTTTATTAAAGGCCGAAGTTAAGCAAAACATTGAAAGAAAACAAACTCTAGAAGGACATGCGAATGATGGTAAAGAAAAAGTTAAACAACAACCAAAGCGGGTAAATAAAATTGGCCGCAATGATCCATGTCCATGCGGAAGTGGAAAAAAGTATAAAAACTGTTGTGGAAAATAGTAGGTTTTATAAGGGTTTGCGAGGATTTTACAAGTAGAAAAATGAGTGAAAATTGCTAATATTTTATGAAATGTTTGCAAAATGTTTGCAAAAAAATGAAATGTTTGCAAGAACACCTCTGAAACCCTTATAAATAAA
>CANRAJ010000098.1 GCA_947628545.1 uncultured Bacilli bacterium
CAGGAGCATCATTCACGCCATCTCCCGTCATTCCGACCACTAAATCTAGTTCTTCGGCTAGACGGACCAGGCGACTTTTATCTTGGGGTAGGGCCCGAGCAATAACAATTATGTTAAAAAGCATTTTCTTTAAATCTTCATCACTTAATTTATTAAATTCATTACTATCTAAGACTTTTTCCGTTCCTTTTTGATATAAGCCAACTTCCTTGGCAATGGCTAAAGCCGTATCTTTGGCATCTCCGGTGATCATGATGGTGTGGATTCCGGCCTCACTAATTGTTTTCAGGGCTGGCCGGGCTTCGGCTCTAATTTCATCCTTAATTTCGGCAAGCCCTAAAAAGGTTAAATTATGTCTTTCTTGACCCATGGCGAAAACAATAACGCGCGATGCGGCCTGGGTAAGTCGATTAATTTGTTTTTTAATTAAAGTTTTGTTGAAAGTATGTTTAATTGTCCCATCTAAATCTAAATAACTATGACATTCATCTAAGATTTTTTCGGCAGCACCTTTAATTAAAAAGGTGCCATCTTGAAGCGTTAGAGAACTATACTTTTTATTACTATCAAAAAGTTCTTGCTGTATGATTTTGGCTTTTATTTTGGCATCTTCCCCAATAAACTCTAAAATTGCTCGATCGGTTGAATTACCTCCGATTAGTTGACCTTTACTCCACTTTGCCTCATTATTATAAAAACATGCTTTATAGGTGGCTTCGTAAAAGATAGAGTGGGTTTTAAGTTCCGCGGCTTTTTTAAATTTTTGTCCATTATAAGAATAAAAATAAGCCACCTTTAAAACGCCTTTGGTAAGTGTTCCAGTTTTATCTGTTAAAAGCAAGTTTAAGCTACCCGCGGTTTCAATTCCTACCAGTTTTCGCACTAAGACATGATCTTTTAACATTTTTTTCATATTGCTGGATAAAACTAAGGTAATCATCATCGGTAAGCCCTCGGGGACAGCGACTACAATAATTGTGACGGAAAGCGTTAAAGCATAGATTAAATGATTAAAAAGAAGTGGCAAGTTCGTAATAGTTTCTTTAATTAGAGTAGGATCAAAATTGTTATCAATCACAATAACGGAAAAAAGATAGGATAGGGAAGCAAGAACGGCTCCGACATATCCAATTTTACTAATAGTTTGGGCCAGACCGCGGAGTTTAATTTTTAAAGGACTATCGGGCACTTTTTCTTGTAATTCTTTAGTTATGGCGCCATAAATAGTTTTATCACCGACCATAGTTACGCGCATTAAGGCCTGACCGGCGTAAACTACCGAACCGCGAAACACTTTATTTTGGTTGGTCGGATTTCCATTTACTTTTGTTTTTTTGGCTTCCTTTGTTTCCCCGTTTAAGGCGGATTCATCGACACTTAGCGAACCATCAATAATTAACCCATCCGCGGGAATTTTATCACCACTGGTAAGAGCAACCACATCCCCCACAACAATTTCGCCTATGGGCATTTCTTCTAAAAGATTATTCCGATAAACTTTGCATTTGATTTTCGCAGATTCCGCTTGCAACCGATTAAAGGCCTGTTCCGAACCATATTCTGAAAGTGAAGAGATAAACGAAGCCAAAAAAATGGCAATTAAAATTCCAATGGTTTCGTACCAATCAAAACTTTGAAACATTAAAACAATTTTAATGGCTAAAGCAATAAGTAAAATTTTAATAATTGGATCGCCAAAAGATTCTAAAAGTAATTGCCAAAAAGTATTTCTCTTTTGTTCAGTAACATTATTTGAACCATATTTTTTGCGACTTTCATTTACTTCTCGATCATTTAATCCCATGTGCTTGTCCTCCAGTTAAATATATGTTAGTGCATCATTTTTATGCGTTTGTTACTTGATGTTAAAAAGCCCCTATGCTAAACTAAAAATAGGGTGAAAATAAATGCAAATTATTTTAAAATGGGGTCATTTAATTGTCTTATTTTTAATTATTTTTTTAGCCATTATTGCCTTTTATCATGCCGATGTTATTAAGTTTAAAACTTATACAAATGACGATTTTGGTATTAAAACTATTTTAAGTGAAAATGATCAAGATCAAGATGGCACAGATGATTATACCGATATTTTAAATGGGGCTCGGGAGTTTGTTAGCCAAAAGCCCAAATATAAAAGTAAATATTATGCTGGGGGTTATCCCACCGATGGTTACTATGTTTGTACGGATGTTATTTGGTATGCTTTAAAAAGTGCCGGTTATGATTTAAAAACCATGATGGATAATGATATTAAAAATCACCAAGCCGATTATGCTATTGAAAAAATTGATCCTAATATCGATTTTCGAAGAGTAAAAAATATTAAAGTATTTTTAGATAAATATGCGGAAAAATGGAGTACGGATTCTAGTGAAATTGAAAAATGGCAAGCCGGCGATATTGTCGTATATGCGGATCACATTGCCATCATTAGCAATAAAAGGACAAAAGATGGAAAACCTTATATTATTCATCATGGCGGCTTAAAGTATGAAGAAAATGCTTTAACGAAAAAAACAATTGTCGGTCATTATCGATTTAAAATCTGAAATAATGGGGGAAATAAAATTATAAAGCAAATGGAATTTGATTTTATATTATTACAAAAATAATTATCGAAATAAAAAGTTGTCAAAAATTGATAACTTTTTATTTTGGACCTTGCAAATATATATATATATATATAATAAAAGGGAAGATAGTGAGAAGTTTTTTTGTGTGGCTAGAAATTACATCTAATTAGATGTATAATAAAAATGTAAAAAATAGGAAACAATAGAAGTAAGGAGTAGTAAAATGAATGATAATAAAAAACAAACAATAATTTTAACATTAATTGCGATTATTACTTTATCATT
>CANRAJ010000099.1 GCA_947628545.1 uncultured Bacilli bacterium
GACCCGTTCTAATGCGAAAGAGGTCTATGATTACGAATATGGTTCGTTCCAAACTAAAATCGGTGATCCATCATGTTCTTATAATTTACAAATTAATAATTGTGAAAAAGAAGATTTGGAAACAAATCAAAAAATAGGATTAATTGCTTTTAGTGATTATATGTATGCCTCTGATCCTGCCTTTTGGAATATTTCTCCAACTTACTATTCCACGGTTATTCTAAATAACTGGCTTTTTCTTGGCTATAATGATATGACCATATCTACTTATTTAAAAGATACCGAAGCCTTGCTTATTTTTATCTCGCACGTTGGGGGAACAGGAGGTCATACAACGCACCTTTATAATTCTCGTTTTGATGCAATGAGACCAACCTTCTATTTAAAAAGTGATACTGTTTTTACCGCGGGAGATGGTAGTTTAAATAATCCATATAAAATATAATTTTTTTCTTAAAAAAATGATTGACAAATGCTTATTAAAATTGTGTATTTTGGCTTGACTTTCGCCTTTTTTTATATTATTATCTAAAGGTTGGAAAAAAGGTGAAGTTAGATGGATAAAATTATTAATATCGCGGTTGTGGCTCATGTCGATGCAGGTAAATCAACTTTAGTTGATGGTTTGCTTCGCCAAAGTGGGGTTTTTCGCGAAAATGAAGAACTTATCGATTGTGTGATGGATAGTGGGGATATCGAAAAAGAAAGAGGTATTACCATTACGGCAAAAAACTGTGCTATTAAATATAAAGATTATAAAATAAATATTGTTGATACGCCGGGACATGCGGATTTTTCGAGCGAAATTGAACGAATTATTAAAACGGTGGATACAGTTATTCTTTTGGTGGATTCTGCCGAAGGCCCCATGCCTCAAACGCGGTTTGTTTTAAAAGAAGCCCTTCAAAATAATTTAAAACCGATTCTTTTTATTAATAAAATTGATAAAAAAGATCAAAGAGCCGAAGAAGTTGTCGATATGACCTTTAATTTATTCTTAGAATTAGGGGCCACCGATGAACAATTAGATTTCCCAATTCTTTATGGTAGTGCCCGGGATGAATATGCCGTTTATAATATGCATGATGAAGGAAAGGATTTAACGCCTTTATTTGAAACTATTATTAATCATGTTGAACCTTTTCAAGGTAATGAAAATGATCATTTACAACTTCAAATTAGCCAATTAGATTACGATGATTATATTGGTCGTTTAGGTATTGGCCGGATTAATAAAGGTAAAATCAAAGTTGGGCAAACGATTGCTTTAGCCAAAAATGATGGCACAACATCGAGTTTTCGTGTTACTAAATTATTTGTCAATGAAGGCATTAAAAAACGCGAAGTTGATGTTGCTTATTTTGGTGATATTGTTACTGTTGCCGGTTGTAGTGAGGTTTCAATTGGTGATACGATGTGTGAGGTTGGCCATATTGATGCCTTACCTAAAATTGAAATTGAACAACCAACTTTGTCTATGAACTTTTTAGTTAATGATTCTCCTTTCGCGGGTCAAGATGGTAAATATTTAACCAGTCGTCATTTAAAAGAAAGATTAGAAAAAGAATTAGAAACTAATGTTGGTTTACAAGTGGAAACTTTACCGGGCGAAGATGGTTTTAAAGTAAGTGGTCGTGGGGAACTTCACTTATCGATTTTACTTGAAAATATGCGCCGGGAAGGATACGAATTATCGGTTTCTAAACCCGAGGTTATTACTAAAATAATCGATGGGGTAAAATGTGAACCTTACGAAAGAGTTATTATCAATGTGCCTAATGAATATTCGGGTAGTGTTATTAACTCCTTGAATGAACGGAAAGGCAATTTAGAAAGTGTAGCACCGGGCGATGTTGGTTATACCCATTTAGATTATTTAGTGCCAACTCGGGGCTTAATTGGTTATCGAGGCAACTTTATTACCGAAACGAAGGGTGAAGGCATTATGGTACGTTCCTTTGATTCCTATAAACCATATGCTGGCGAAATAAGTGGCCGGAAAAACGGGGTTATGGTTTCCATGGTAAATGGTACTACTTTTGGTTATTCGTTATTTAATTTAACTAACCGGGGCACCATGATTGTTGATCCTAGTGTTGAGGTTTATGTGGGCATGATTGTCGGTATTTGCAATAAAGAAGGCGACTTAAATGTCAATCCTTGTAAAAATAAGGAATTAACAAATACCCGGAGTAAATCTTCCGATGAAGCGATTGCCTTAAATAAAGCTAAAAAATTCACTTTAGAAGAGGCCTTAGAGTTTATTGAAAGTGATGAATATATTGAAATAACCCCAGAAGAAATTCGATTACGGAAAAAATATTTAGATCCTAAGGAAAGATATCGAAAATCTGTGGTATAATATTTAATAGGTGATTAGGTTGGATCGGGAAGAACTTTTAGTTAAAATATATATGCCGTTTATTTATATCGGTATTGCCATTATCATTTACTTACTTTTAAGTAAAATTGTGGATAAGATATTAAAGTTTAATAAAAAGAGTAAACAAAAAACTTTGCAAATTAAAAGAGAACAAACGATTATTAACTTAATTAAAAATATTTTAAAATATATAATTGCTATTATCACCTTTTTAGCGGTTTTAGGTATTTATGGTGTTAAAACCACGAGCATTATTGCTTCTTTAGGAATTGCCGGAGCTATTTTAGGTTTGGCCTTCCAAGATACTATTAAAAACTTATTATCCGGCATTGCTATAATTTTTGATAATCATTATATGCAAGGTGATGTTGTTACCATCAATGGTTTTCGCGGTGAAGTTATTGAACTGGGTTTACAAACAACCAAGATTCGGGCTTATAATGGAGAGGTTATGATAATTAATAATAGTTT
>CANRAJ010000100.1 GCA_947628545.1 uncultured Bacilli bacterium
GTTATTCCTACTGCCAAAATAAAAGTTAAAATAAATGTTAATGTTATTTTCCGTTTTATCATTAACGCCTACTTTCCCTTTTATTATATATATATATATATATTTGCAAGTGTTTTCACGTGTTTTCAAATAATTTAGCCAAGAAAAAAATGCCTTGCGACATTTTCTTTTTTATACTTTAAAAATTAGTCTTCAAATTAAATACCCATCAATTTCATGACAGAGAATACTAACAAAATCATTAAGCCTATACCAGTTGTAATTAACATACTCATCGTTTTGCTTTCCATTTTTTCTAACCGGTTTTTATAACGCGTATCCCGTGCTTTTTGTTGCAAACTTGAAATAGTTCGCGAAAAGGCTAAGATTTGTTCTTGTTTTCGCTCTTGCCGGCCTAAACTTAACCGATATAAAAGCCGCATCATTCGCATTGAATCCCGAACTGGATACTTCCGGGCAAATTCCATATATGGTTCAATTGAATCATCCCCTGAATTAATAGAATTAATCATTTCCGCTAAACCTTCGCGGAATATTTCAGGAGCATCACTCATGGATTTACCAATCGCCACCGGAACGGTATAATGTTGGATTAAAATTTCTAAGTTTTTTAGATAATATGGTAACATTGAATCAATTTCACTAATATGTCTTTTATAAAATTTCTTAATGTCATTATAAGGCATTTTGAAAACAAAAAAGCCGACTACAAGAATTAATAATACTTTAACGGAATTTAAATCTTGTAACATTACGAAGAAAAGTAGAACCATCACAATTAAAGCATTTTTAATGCGTTTATTAAAGAGAATATCGGTATTAGCCTCATTACCATATTTAGCCCGAACATAAAAGTCCCAATCACTTTCTTTTAGACGTTGAAACAATATTTGGTTATCGACAATCATTTGATTAATATTAATTTGGCCCGTATATGCCATAATTACAAAGATAATAATGGCAATGGCAATAATTTCTATTTGCATTATTCAACCCCCACATCTGCATTATAATACTTTTCTCCTGATAAAAGGAATAAAGCATTAATTATGACAATGGCATGTAAGATAATTTGCACATACCAAATATCTAAAAGCGAAATATAGTTTTCTTCGCCTAGTAAGAATCGTAAAACAATTACAAGTAAGAATAACATCATCCCAAATTTAATAAACCGGCCATGGAAATTCTTCCGATCCATTTGATCTCGATAAACACCTTCGACCAAGGCATCGATATCCATTGACATATTTTCCAAAGCATCGCCCGAATCGCGAGCCCCTTCTTGAGTAATTTGTAAGAACAATTGATGCATATTTTTTACCATATAATAAGGATATTTTTCATTAAAATAATCAATTGATGCATTAATTGTCCCGTTTTGGTAAGACATTTCAATCATTTTTTTAACATCAGATAAAACTGGATCTTCCAAAATACCAGAATCACGAACTCCTTCTAGGGCTTTGACAAAACTTTGGGTGGTATTAAATTCCATAATAACGTTGGTCGTATAAGTTTGAATTTGTTCAAAAACGTATTCACTATAAATTCTTTGACATCTTAAATAGGCTAAATAAGGAATAAAGGAAATTGTTATCGCCGCATAAATAACGGCAATAATAATACTATAAAAATAGAAATAACCGACAATAGCGGCAAAGCCACCCATTAAAACAACTTGGACAATATATTGCCGGGTACTATATTCTTGACCTAATTCGACAGCCTTTTCCCGAACGGTTTTAAAAGAATAAGGCGCAAAGCGGTCATATATTTTGCCAATACTGGAAATAATGAATTTATAAACATTTTCGCCGGGATTTTTGCGATATAAAACCACTGCGACAAAAATAAATAATAGAATGAATAATTCAATATATGTATTCATTGCGTCCTTTCCTTTCTTTTATTTTATAAACTTTCAATATTTTGAGTTGGAGCCATTTGAGCTATTGGGGATGCCGGCATTTCTTCTTCCCCACTTGTTGGTGTATCTCCTTGGACAAAATAATGGGGATCTAATTCGACACCTTGGACCCCTAAATATTCAATTAAGTATTTAGAGGGGTTATGAAATGTAAATGTGCCATCTAATCTTTTTTTGAATATAACATTAGAGCATGGCTTATTAGCCTCATCAACATAAAATTCCACAACTTCAATTATTTCTCTTTGAAACCGCCCTAATTCTTTACTCATATAGCCTTTAACATGAATTCCTATTTGGACATACCGGTGAATTGAGGTTAAGAATTGTTCAATATCAATATTATTTTCGAGCAAACTATATAACCGCATCGGGATATTTAAAGCCCGGTCTGAGTGGATAGTTGAAATAATATTATGCCCTGAGGAGATCGAGTTTCTAACCGCCATAACGGCTTCGGCACTCCGCACTTCGGATAATAAAATCCATTTGGGATTTTGCCGCATGCAAGTTACCAATACATCAGTGTAAGAAGCAATATTATTCGTTTTAACAGCCACAATATCACGATGGGGGAATATTTTATCTAAGTGCAATTCCAAAGTATCTTCGATTGTAATTATCTTTTCATTTTCTTTCGTATGACTGGCTAAATACTTAACAAGTTCGGTTTTCCCACTACCAGTTTCCCCCGAAACAATAATATTGCAGTGGCCTTCTACACAAGTTATTAAAAAGTCATGTAATGTTTCCGTAACATATTTTTCATCTATTAATTTTTCTTTATTTAATCTAATTTTGGCTGGCGTTTTTCTGATAGTACAGGAAATCCCATTAGTTGAAATGGAATCATGGATAAAATTAAGCCGTAATTCGGCTGATTCGGCATCCAAAAAAGGATGGGCCATATTAAAGGATTTACC
>CANRAJ010000101.1 GCA_947628545.1 uncultured Bacilli bacterium
AGTCGTTAGAAATCATAGTACAATGCTGTTATGAAACTTTTTGCTTGCTCAAAAACTTTCATAACTTGCTATACATTGTATCAATAATTAAGCATTTAATCTACTTTTTTTCATTTTTTTCTAAAAGATAATCTAAATAATGCTTGGTCGCCAAATTAGCCAGATTAAGATTCCAATCTTTTGCCACTTGGATTAATTTTAAATATTCGGCCTTTTGGTCCAGCTCATATTTTTTTATTTCAATTTCGACAAAGTAACCTACATCTTTTACTTGATCTAAAGCAATTTCATATTTATCTAAGTATAAATAAGTTTGTCTTAATTTTTCCACCGTGCCAATTGGGATAAAACCTAGATTTTGAAATATTTTTTTTAAAATATCTAAATCATCAACCTCAACTTCTAATTCCGCGCAACGATTTTCTTGTTGGGCTTTGTAAGTTAAAATATTTTTATTACCGCGATGACCAATTCTTAAATATTCATGTTTGCGATTAGGTAGGGCTAAATAAGTATCACTTTGCAACATTTCCCCTTGATAGGTTGTCTTATTTTTTAAAAGAATATTTAAATCTTGATATTCTTTAGCTGTTAATGCAATTTTTAATTCCATTTCCGTTTCATTCTTGGGATTATTATCATTTAATAAATAATCCGTTTGGCAATGAAATATTTCACTTAGTTTAATAATCATCGCAATATCTGGTTCGGTCCGACCTTGTTCCCAACTAGAAATTGTTTTGTCCGTAACATAGAGTTTTTGGGCTAATTCCTTTTGCGATAAATTATTGGCCTTTCTTAAGTTTTTTATTTTAGTACTTATCATTTACTTTATCTCCCTTCTTCAATTGTAATACTTTTTAACTTATAAAAGCAATCTCCCTTATCTAACTCTAGCCCTTTTTAAAATTTGACTACCCATCTCTAAAGTGGCTTCTAAAGTAGTAAGGTTACCCTTTAAAAGACCTAAATGCATAATATCGACAACATCAAGAAACGCAATTTTTTTAACATAAGTAAAGGTAAATAATTTTAAGAATGGCGTAATGTCGGCATTAATAACTCGGGGAAATTTTCCTTGAATTAAAAGTTGTAATAAATATAGTGGCTCTGACAAGATCAAAATATTGGCTAGTTGATATTCTGGTTTTAAATTATTAATTTCGCGATAGTTTTCGGTTAAAAGTAAATAGTAATAAGGGCAAGTGGCCCTTAAATCATCATTAATTACTTTTATAAGGGGATTAAAATCAAACTTGCCATTAATAAGTGCGGAAACTAAAGAAGCAAGATTGCCCTCTTCTTTGGTAAAATAAGCATAATGGCCTCGATCCATTAGACCTTGATTATCAAAAACAAGATCACTATGCCTTAATATTTCGGCATTTTCAAGATACTTTAAAGTATCCGCATTATTGGAAATAAGGGTCTTTGCTTCCAACGGATTATCTTGTAATAGGGCTTTCCGAAAACTTTTTATTTTGCTACTATTGGGTAACATTTCATAAACTAAAATCTCTCCAGTATTTTTCGTAAAAAGATACATAAACTTTTCTCCTTTCCTTTTAAGAATAGCATTATTTTTTAAAAATAAATTCTTAATTTTGCAGATTGTGTTATGATTATAAAAAGGTGATATGATGCCAGAAAAAATAATAACCCTCGATTTTGCGGATTTACAAAAGGAAAGTGTGCAAATAACGCAAATTAAATTATTAAAAAATACTAAATTAACTTTAAATCTAACTTATGATTTAAAACTAACTCAACCTTGTTTTAATTATTTAAATGCGCTACCACTTACCAACCTTAATTTAACGGTAGTTAATTCCCCAAACTTAACACAAGAAGAGGTTAGCAAAATATTATGTACATTCGTGGAAAATCTCAAGGAAACGATTACCATTAAAAACATGCCCTATCAAAAAGAAATAGCTGCACTTTTAAAAAAACGGTTAACTTATCAGGGTTTTAAGAGAAGTATTTTAAATGAGGTTAAAAGACAAATTCAATTGACAGTAAAAAAAGATAGCACTGTTATTGATGCAACCGTCGGAAATGGACATGATACCATATTTTTAGCCCAAATGGTGCCCGAAGGAAAAGTCATTGGTTATGATATTCAGGAAAAAGCCATTCAAAATACAAAAGAACTAACCAAAGATTTTACTAATGTTGAACTCCATCAAGAATCACATGAAAATATAAGTCAATTAGAAGTTAACCAAAATATAGCCCTAATTTTGTTTAATTTAGGTTATTTGCCGGGCGGTGATAAAATGATCACGACTAAGGTTAAATCAACGCTAAACGCTTTAAAATGGGGCTTAAAATTGTTAAGCGATAAAGGCAAAATATTAGTAGTCATTTATCCGGGACACCCTGAGGGTTTAAAAGAACAACAAGCCATTTTAAAATGGTTAGAAGAGGAAAACATCAACTATCAAATAAAAAGAAATACGCCTAATCCGGAAGCACCTTTTTTAGTCATTATCCCTCGGGGCTAATTTTTAAAAAATCGCGTTTTGTGTAGAAGACAAATAATTACTATTTTGTTATGATTTAATTGGTGAAGCAAATGAATATAGAAAAAATTGGAAAGTTTATTGCGTTTAATCGCAAAAAGTTAAATATGACCCAAGAAGAACTTGGACATAAGTTAGGAGTAACCGGTAAAACGGTGTCGCGATGGGAAACGGGTGTTTCCAATGTCAAATGACACACAATAAGAAAATTAAAGATTTACTTTATTTTAAAGGGAAAAATGAAAACTT
>CANRAJ010000102.1 GCA_947628545.1 uncultured Bacilli bacterium
ATGAGCATTATTGGCTAACCATTTGGCGGCTTCGCTATCTTTAAAAGTATTCCGATTGCTATTGGTTTTAGAAAATACATCGATGGAAAGTCCAGTTTGATGTTCCGAATAGCCGGGTTTAGCCGCGATACTATTGGCATAATTTTCGCCATAGTTTTCTTTATAATTATTATAAACTTCTTCTTGTTCGGCATAAGAACGGAAAGCCGAATTAATCATTAAATAAAAACCACTATTTTGAGCCTCTTGCCACATATTTAAAAAATTATCATAAACCACTTGGCGAACCTTGATGCTGCCATAATCGCCCCAAGCATAATCCATGGAAACACTCACTAAATCATCGGGGGTATAATCTTCGGCCAAGCGATAATATTTATTAACTAAAATGGCATAACCTTTACTCATATCGGTTTTTAAATCTAAACTATAGTATTCTTGATCCGTATTGGTATTAATCGTGGCTACAACTTTGGTTAAATCTTCTTCTTTTTCTTTTAAATAATATTCATAATATTTGGTAAAATATTGGGGAATAAAATATTTTTCTTTTAATAAATTAACAACAACCTCATCGGCTTCTTCTAATTCGAGTAAATACGTAATATCTTTGGCCTTTAATTTTTTGATTAAACTTTGGGCTTCTTTTTTTTCATAACCAATAGTCGTTAATTTATATTCATTTGTTTTTTGATATTCAATTTCTTGATACTTTTGGTAAGCATAACGGCCCCCAATAAGTAAAACAATTAAAATAATAACTACATACCATACTTGATTTTTCACTTTTAACTTCTTTTTCATACCTTCACCTAATATAATTTTATATAAGGAGATAGGGAAAGTCAAATTTTTTTATTTAAATTTAAGCAAAAATCTTTACAATTAAAAAAAACTATTGTACTATGGATATATAGGATAGGGTGAAGTAAATGAATAATAAAATTATTATTAGTTATTGTCCTAACTTTTATAAAATAACCAACTTTGTTCCGATGGATACGGATACTATTACCGGTAAAATTATTAAATTATACCAAGAATATATTTTCCGGATTGATATTAATAATCCCGATGATATTAAAACTATTCAAGAATTAGATATGGTGGTTGGTAAATATATTGAAGATATTATTTTCCGGAAGGAATTCCAAAAACAAATTATGCGGGTGCGGATCCGGAAAGATGTTACCGATATGTTAAAAGAAATGATTAAATCAATTATTAAAATCTTTTATAAATATCAAGAAGAAACAACGAAAATTATTTATGTTTCCAGATGGATTTAAAAAATTCTCTTATGACTAGAGAATTTTTTTATTTATGGTACAATAAAAAAGGTGAGGCCAAGTGGAAATAAAAATTGAACGGATGGATCATTTAGGTAATGGAATTGGTTATTTAGATGGTAAAATTACTTTTGTACCTAAAACGGTGCCGGGTGATATCGTTGAGATTAAAATAACTAAAGAGAAGAGTCATTTTCTTCGGGGGAAAGTCCAAAGAATAATTACGCCCTCCGAAAATAGAGTTGAGGCTTTTTGTCCCTTTTATACTAATTGTGGTGGTTGTTTATTACAAAATTTAAGCTATGCTGATTCACTTACTTATAAAAAGGATAAGGTAGAGGATTTATTAAGTAAAGTCAAAGACGATTTAACTTATGAAATGGTTGCTAATCCTAAATGCCAAAATTATCGCAATAAAATTACTTTGAAAGTGAAGAATGGTCAAATTGGTTATTATGCTGTTGCCTCGAATGATTTAGTTAAAATAACTAGTTGTGCGATTACTAATCCCCAAATAAATGCGGTTTTACCGGAACTTTCTAAACTAAATATTAAAGATGGCGAAATCGTCATTCGAACTAATCAGAAGAAAGAGTGTTTAATTATTATTAATAGTAAAGAAAAGATTAGGTGGGAACCGCTTTTAGATATTTCTACTTTAAAAGGAATTATCATTAATGACGCGTTAGTTTGGGGTCAAGATTATTTAACTGAAAAAATTAATGATTTAACTTTTAAAATTAATTATCGGTCCTTTTTTCAAGTTAATCCATTCGTGGCTGCTTTGCTTTTTCAAAAAGTCACAGCAAGCGTTAAACCCAATAGTCAAGTTTTAGATTTGTATTCGGGGGTAGGAACTTTGGCTTTAAGTGTATCTGGTAAAGCCAAAGCAGTATTAGGTATTGAAATTGTATCTAATGCCGTTACTAATGCTTTAGAGAATGCTAAACTTAATAAAATAAATAACGTTACTTTTAAAACCGGACCGGTGGAACAATTAATTAAAAATATTCCGGCATGTTATGATACCTGGATTGTTGATCCTCCCCGTCGCGGCTTAGATGAAATAACTTATCAAGCAATATTAACTCATCACCCCCACCAAATAATTTATGTTTCGTGTGATCCTCAAACTTTAAAAAGAGATTTAAATCTTTTAAAGGAAAGTTATGATTTTTCACAAATAACCCTTTTTGATATGTTTAGTTATACCTATCATGTGGAATGTTTATGTATCTTAACCTTAAAGTAAATTTTTAACATAAATTTTAATTTGAGTTTCCGTAAAAAATAAAAAGTTAGAAAAATGTTAATAATTTATTCTAACTTTTTTGTTTAAAATAGGTGTA
>CANRAJ010000103.1 GCA_947628545.1 uncultured Bacilli bacterium
TTTGGTGCGCTATAAGGGTAAATTAATAAATTATACTACCTATAACGAAATAATGCGTAAACGCTCTATTAGACGCGAAAAATTGCTAAAGTTAAAATTAAAGTTTCGGCGACAACCAAAAGTGGTTTACATAGTAGTCAATAACTATCGTAACCGTTGGTAGTCATAAACTAGTGGGAGAAAGGAGAGCCCTGGAAATGGAAGGCGCAAAAGCAGGAATGGAAGCAATTGTCGAAAGTTTAACTAGTGGTATTACTAGTGCTGGTTTATTTGGAACCGTTGCACAAATTATGCCATTTATAGTAATTATGATTGGTTTTGCATTTGGTTACAAAGTTTTACGAAAAGTTGTAAAAGGTGCCAGCAAAGGTAAAGCCAATATCTAGTAGTTAGAGCTTTTGCTCTAACTTTTTAGTAAGAAAGGGTAGTAATAATGTTTGATATAAGTTTAACTTTATTAAATCAATTAGTTCAAATAATACCAGGTTTAATTGTTTTGTACATTTTATTTGATCTAATTGGGACTTTATTATTTGATAGGCGGTAATATGAAAAATGTTTTTTTACCTGTTAATAATGTTAATGATTATGCTTGTTATTCTATATCTTCAAATGGTGAATATATTCGCGCATATAAAAATAGACCATATAACAATTCTAGTAGTAGTTATATTGATTTCTACATTAATTCTCATTATATTGAGGTTCCTGGTACTCAATCTTGGAGTCAATATTCGTCCTTGCCCGTATGTATGGACTCTTCTGTTATAACTAATGATTTTTATTATAGAAATGATATGCCCGGAATATTGATTATGTTTTTTATAATGTGTATTTTTTGTTTTTATATACCTATAAAAATATTTAGTAAATTATTTAAAAGGGGCGCTTTATGATAAAGTATAGTTTTAAGACTTTTTTGCGTTATATATTAATGGCTTTAGCATTTGCTTTAGTCTCTTTCTTTATGTCTTCTTGTAAAGTTAAAGCCTCATTAATTAATCTTGATAAAGAGGGTCAGTATGTTTCTTGGTTTTATCGTGGTGATAAAGGTTCCCCTAATGGTCAAGTAGGCTCTAAGTTTAGTGTTGTTCCTGGTGGTTATGCTACTCTTTATATTCATTTAGTTACAAATGATTCTACTGCGTCATTTGCCTATGTAGATGTTTGTTCTTCTGGTGATGGTCCTAAGCCTCGAGTTGCTCCGTCAAATGAAAAACAAATATTTCCTGTTGAAACTATGTATCGTGTAAAAGGTAATTGTGGTAATGGTCGTGCTGCTTGGCGTACTTTTTATTATATAACTAATATGTCTGTTTATACTGGAACTTTACTTGATACTGCTTATTATAATCAATATTATGACGCTTACGGTACCATGCAATTAATTAATGTTAATGCTTGGAATAATGAATACGAGGTAATCGGTTTCGGTGTTTCTAATCAAATATTTTTAGACGATATTATTTATTATCAAAATGAATCTGCTATAACTGTTTTAAATAATATCCTTAATGAATTAAAGAATCAGGCCTCTAGTAATGTTACAGGCGCTATTAATGTTCAAACTCAAAAGATAGAGGAACAATTAAAACAACAACAGGTTAAACAAGACGCTACTAATTCTAAACTTGATTCCGCTAACTCTAAATTGGATTCTACTAATTCTAAATTAGATGACGCTAATAAAAAGCAAGACGAGACTAATAAAAAGTTGGACGATATGAATAACGCTGATATATCTGCTCAAGATAAAGAGCAACCTGATTCTAGTAAATATGACGACTTTAAAGATACTGAAGATAGTTTAATTGATATGACTAAACAGGCTGATATGGGTTCTATTGATATTGGTATAGACGGCAATTCTAGTTCATTTATTTGGGATACATTAACTAGTTTTATTCAGTCACATAGTGCCGTTTTTGGTATGTTTATTGCCATTTTATCTATTGGTATTATTAAATTGGCTTTAGGACGGTGATATTTTGAAAGGTATTATTAATTTTTTTCATTTTTTATCGACTATTATTAAGACCGTTTTTGGTATGGTAATGGATATTGTATCTACTATTGGTATGGTTTTCAAATATTTAATTTCTATTGTTCAAATTGCTTTTGAGGTTATTGCAACTTTTCCACCTTTGATTAAAGCATTTGCTATCATAACATTGAGCATTTCTATCGCTTATTTTGTTATTGGTCGAAATGCTGGAAAGAGTGATTAATATGGATATTTCTTATTTTATGACTTGGTTTTTATCTCAAGTTGTTTCTATTTTTTCTCAAACTTTTAATATTATGGACAATATTCAGTTTATGGGTACTAGTTTACTCAAAGTTTTACTTACTATTATGATTCTAGTCCCTCTAATAACAGTTGTTTTAACTATTGGTCAGTCTGGTTCTGTTTTGGCTGAGCGTAGCGAACAAGTTCGTAGTAGTGAAAGTTATAAAACTCGTAAATTATCTAAAGCATTTAAAAAATCTGTAAGGAGGACTAAATTATCAAAAAGTTAATTTTATTATTTTTATTAATTTTTATACCTTTTA
>CANRAJ010000104.1 GCA_947628545.1 uncultured Bacilli bacterium
AACCATCCTGTTTAGGATACGAGGGCTTTCCGGCTTCCGTCTGTGTTTCGGTAAATGATGAGGTAGTCCATGGTATTCCGGGGAATCGGAAAATTAAAAATGGCGATATTGTATCGGTCGATTTAGTTTTAAGTTATAAGGGATATCATGCTGATGCTACGAGAACCTTTATAGTAGGGACGGTTAATCCGGATATTGAATTCTTAGTAAAGAATACACAAGCGGCCTTTTATGCCGGAGTTAAAGAAGTTAAAAATGGGGCCCGCATCAAAGATGTGAGTCGCGCCATTGAAAAGTATGCACATGACCATCGTTTGAGTGTCGTGGAAGAACTAGTTGGTCATGGGATTGGAAGTAATATGCATGAAGAACCTGATGTTCCAAATTTCGATGATGGTAGCAATATCCGGTTAAAAACGGGAATGACTATTGCGATTGAACCAATGCTTAATTTAGGAACAAAGGAAGTATATCTGGATGACAATGATTGGACGGTTAAAACGGTGGACGGGTTACCATCCGCGCACTATGAAAATACCGTTTTAGTAACTGATACGGGTTACGAAATATTGACAGGAGATTGATTAGATGGGAAAAAATAAAGACAAAATTGAAGTCGAAGGCAAGGTTATTGAAGTTCTCAAGGGAGGTTTAAACTTCATCGTGGAACTAGAAAATGGCCACACGGTAAATGCCTACGTTTCTGGTAAAATGCGCATGAATATGATACGTATCTTACTAGGTGATACCGTTACCGTGGCAATATCGCCTTATGATGTAACACGTGGGATTATAATTTGGAATAAAAGATAGGAGGAAATATTTTATGAAAGTTAGACCATCAGTAAAAAAGATTTGTAAGAAATGTAAAATTATTCGCAGAAATGGAAAGGTTAGGGTTATTTGCGAAAACCCTAAACACAAACAAGTTCAAGGATAGGAGGAAAAATGGCAAGAATCAAGAATATTGAATTACCAAACGAAAAACATGTTTGTATTGGTTTAACCGCCATCTATGGTATTGGCCGGAATTTAGCCCAAACGATTTGTGCAGATGCCAAAGTTGAACCAAGTAAAAAAATCAAAGACTTAACGGACGAAGAAATCGCAAAACTTCGGAAAGAAGTCGACAAATACTCTGTTGAAGGGGACTTAAGAAGAGAAGTTCAAATGAGTATTAAAAACAAAATGGAAATTAATTGTTATGAAGGAATTAGACACAAAAAAGGTTTACCTGTAAGAGGTCAAAGAACTAATCGTAATGCTCATACGAGAAAAGGCCGCGGTAAAGTTGTGGCTAATAAGAAAAAGTAAGGAGATAGATTAAGATGGCTTATAATAGAAGAAAAAGAAAAGTTAAGAAAAATGTTCCGGAAGCGGAAGCACACATTCATTCAACTTATAATAATACAATCGTCACGATTTGTGACAAAGATGGTAATGCCATTGCTTGGTCTAGTGCCGGCCGGATTGGTTATAAAGGTAGTAAAAAGAAAACTCCTTTTGCTGCCGGACTTACCAGTGAAGCCGCTGCTGCTTCGGCCTATGAACAAGGCGTTCGGAAAGTAGATGTTTTTGTTAAGGGCTTAGGACCAGGACGCGAAAACGCAATCAGATCTTTACAAACGGCGGGCTTAGAAATTACGAGTATTACCGATGAAACTCCAGTTCCTCATAATGGCTGCCGCCCACCAAAAAGACCAAGAAAGTAATTAGGGAAAGGATAGTGGAATCATGATAAAATTTGAAAAACCAGAATATAAAATAACGGAAAGTCAAGAAAGTAATCATTATGGCAAATTTGAAATTGAACCTTTAGAAAGGGGCTTTGGAACAACTTTAGGTAATGCATTAAGAAGAGTAATGTTATCCAGTTTACCAGGTAGTGCGGTAACGGCTATTAAAATTGATGGCGTAATGCACGAATTTCAAAAAATTGAAGGTATTGTGGAAGATGTTACCTCTATCGTCTTAGCCATTAAAAAATTGGTTGTTAAAAATCATTCTGAAGAAGTTAAAACGCTCCACTTAGTGGCTTCTAAAGAAGGTCCAGTTACGGCTGGCGATATTGAAAAAGATGCCGATATTGAAATAATGAATCCGGATTTAGTTATCTGTAATTTAGTTAAAGGTGGCAAAATTGACATGGAAATGACCGTGAAAAATGGTCGGGGCTATGTTCCTGCTTCTGAAAACAAAAAAGAATTAGAAGATGCTAAAATTGGCGTTATTGCGATTGACTCTTCATATTCACCAATTGAAAATGTTAAATATGAAGTTTTAAAAACGCGGGTTGGTCAAGATGAAAATTATGATAAATTAGTAATGGAAGTTTCTACCAATGGTCGGATGTTACCCGAAGAAGCTATGGCTTTAGCGGCTAAAATCTTAGTGGAACATTTCAACTTAATCGCTGATATTAATTCCATAAGTGATATTTCTGGTATTATGCAAGAAAAGAAAGTTGATACCATGACTAAAACTTTAGAAACTCCAATCGAAGAAGTTGA